>JAYEKC010000223.1:0-17686 GCA_034716715.1 Gemmatimonadota bacterium
CTCCACGGCGCCCGCGGGCGCCGCGCCGAGCGGGTCGAGCGGGACGGCGAGGAAGCCGTAGCGGCGGATGGCGTTGAGGTAGCGGGAAATGCCCACGACGCGCCGCGCGAAATCCTGGTCGGACTGCGGGACTGGGGGAGCGGGGGAACGGGTAGGGAGTGGGGCTTGGGGAACGGCGGGAGATGCAGCGGCGGGAGTGGGGACGGCAGCAGCCGGCGCCGCGACGCCAGCCGATGCGGGGGCGGGCGTGAACGCCCACGCGCCCGGGGTTCCGGGGGCCGGAGCGCTCGGCTGGGCCGGCTGGGCCTGAGCACTCGCCGCGGGTACCTGCGCGCCTTGGGCCGGCGCGAGCCCCGCCGCCGCCGCGATCTCGGCCGCGGGCGTGGACCACGCGGGCGCTCCGCCACCATAGCGCTTTGCAAGCTCGAAGAATTGCCGCCACGAAGCCTCGACGGACGTCGGGTCGCCGAGCCATTGCTCGTACGTTTCCGCGATGTAAGCGTCGTTGAAGACGGAGGTTACGGGGTCGGCCATAGGGGTCCGGAATTTACCCATTTCGATTGCCCCACTGGGGGGGCGCGTCAACTATAGACGCGCGAACGGGTTGCGAGGCCACAGAACGGTCCGGCGCCCTCAGGGATAGATTCGGGCGGTGACCCAGCCGCCCCCTGCTCCCGGACAGGCATCGGCGCCGGCGGCCGCACCGGCCGCCGGCGCCGCACGGCCCGCGAAGAAGTACGACCGCTCGATCATCGAGGGGCCGCTCGCGCCAGCGGTGTGGAAGCTCGCGTGGCCCACGGTGCTCACGAACGTCATCGGCGGCATGCAGGGCGTCATCGACCACGCCCTCGTCGGCAACTTCGTCGGCTTCACGGGCAACGCCGCCATCGGCGTGAGCTGGCAGATCTTCCTCATCGTCATCGTCTTCATCTCGTCCATCTTCACCGGGATGAGCGTGCTGGTGGCCCGCTTCGTGGGCCAGGGCGACCACGAGAAGGTGGACCGCGTGGTGTACCAGGCGTTCCTCGTGGCGATCGGGATGTCGCTCGGCATCCTCGCGCCGCTCGGCTACTTCATCTCGCCGTGGCTGCTCACGCTCGTGAACGCCGCGCCCGCCGTGCAGGCCGAGGCGCTGCCGTTCCTCCGGATCATGTTCGTGTTCAGCAGCGGGATGCTGATCTTCTTCATGCTGGGCGGCGCGCTGCGCTCGGCCGGCGACGCGCGCACGCCGATGGTGCTCGGCATCACGACGACCATCCTGAACGTCGTGCTGAACGTGATCCTCATCCGCGGGCTCGGCCCCATTCCCGCCTTCGGCACCAAGGGCGCGGCGATGGGTACGACCATCGCGTTTGGCAGCGTGGGCATCTACGCGCTGTACCGGCTCCTGGCCGGCGGGTGGGTGGTGAGCTTCCCGCGGCACCACGGGTACAAGCCCGACTGGACGATCATCAAGTCGCTGTTCCGGTTCGGCCTGCCGACGGGCATCCAGGGCATTGCGATGAACGTGGGCGGCGTGCTGCTGCTCGGCTTCATCGGCTCCACGACGCACGGCGCCGAGGCCCAGGCGACGTACGCGGTGGGCTATACGGAGCTGTTCTCGTTCATCACCTGGACGTCGCAGGGGCTCCTCGGCGCCGCCGCGGCGATCGCGGGGCAGAACCTCGGCGCGGGCAAGCCCGAGCGCACGATTGAGGGCGTGCGCACCGCGGCGCGGTTCGGCCTGATGGGCGCCGCGTTCGTGGGCGCGTTCTTCCTGCTCATCCCCGCGCAGCTGCTCGGCCTGTTCGGCATGCACGACCAAATCGTGATCGACATCGGCACGCAGCTGCTGCGGGTGCTGGCGATTTCCGGGTTGTTCATCACCGTCGCGCTCACGTACACGGGCGGCCTCCAGGGCACGGGCGACACGAAGAGCCCGCTGTACATCTCGATCGTGTCGCAGATCATCATCCCGCTCAGCATCTGCTTCCTGGTGAGCCGCCTCTCGACGCTCGAGCCCATCCACATCTGGCTGGCGATCCTGGCGGGGCACTTCACGCGGAGCACGCTGAGCGTGTGGCGGTTCCGGCAGGGGAAGTGGCGGAACATCAAGGTGGAGATCGGCACCGCGCGTGCGTGACACGGCGTGCGGGCCGCCGATTGGCGACCGGCATACGTTCCTTGGTCACATGACCTGACCAGCGCTCCTCCAGTCGGGGACTCGCAATGCCCGTTCAGCGATCGCTACTCGGCACGCTGCTCGTCTTGGCCACCGTCACGGCTTCAGCGGCCGGACAATCGCCATCCCGTGCCGCGCTCGTCGCCCGCCTCGATTCCATCGCCGCCGCGCCCGTGAAGTCCGGGACCGTCGCCGGGATGGCCGTCGCGGTGGTGAAGGGCCGCGACACGTTCCTGATGAAGGGCTACGGCCTTGCCGACATCGAGAACCAGGTGGCCGTCACGCCGCAGACCGTGTTCCGCATCGGCTCCATCACCAAGCAGTTCACGTCGTCGGCCGTCATGCAGCTCGTGCAGGACGGCAAGCTCGGCCTCGACGACGACATCGCGGCGTACGGCCTCAAGTTTCCCACCCACGGCCGAAAGATCCTGCTGCGCCACCTGCTGAACCACACGTCGGGCATCCCGAGCTACACCGACGTCGGCCCGGTGTTCGGGACGATCATGCGGCAGGATCTCGCGCGCGATTCCCTCATCGGCGTCGTCGCCAACGACTCCCTGATGTTCGAGCCGGGCACGCACTTCTACTACAACAACACCGGCTACTTCATGCTCGGCATGATCATCGAGAAGACGACCGGCATGAAGTACGGCGACTGGCTCGACCAGCGGCTGTTCGCCCCGAACGGTCTCGGCGCCACGACGTACTGCGGCACCAGGAAGCTCATCTCGCACCGTGCCGCGGGATACGACCGCACGCCCGCCGGCTTCGCGAACACCGACTTCATTTCGATGGAACTGCCCTTCGCCGCCGGTTCGCTTTGCTCGACGGTCGGCGACCTCGTGGCCTGGACGGGCAAGCTGCACGAGGGCGGCATCGTGAACGCCGCGTCGTTCCGCGAGATGACGACGCCGGTGAAGCTGCCGAGCGGAAGGCCAATGAACTACGGCTTCGGACTTTCGGTGGATACGGTGGACGGCCACCGCGTGGTGGCGCACGGCGGGGGCATCAACGGCTTCATCTCATACCTCGCGCACTTCCCCGACGACCGGCTTAGCGTCGTGGTGCTCGCGAACACGACTCCCGCCCCATCGGACCAGGTGGCCGACGCGCTGGCCCGCGCCGTGCTCGGCGTGGCGCCGCGCGCTGCACCGCCGCCCCCGAAGGACTTGCCGCTCACGGCGGTGGACCGGGTGAAGTACGTTGGCCGGTATGCGCTCACGCGTCCCAACGGGTCGAAGGTGGGCGTGCGGGTGTTCGAGCAGGCCGACAGCCTCATGCTGCAGCAGGACGGCCAGGCGGCCGCGACTCGCCTGGCGAGCCAGGGCGGCGACGTCTTCACGGCGCGCGGCATGGGCCGGGTGGCGTTCGACGTGGCCGGCGACCGCGCCACGGGGTTCGTCGCTGGCGGTGGCTCCCGGTCACTGGAAGCCGTGCGCGTGCCATAGCCACGCGCGCCACGCCGCGGCCGGTGGAGCGGCAACATCAGCATTCACCTCAACCTCGCGTCGCCCATGGTCCGGAATCCGCTCCCACTCGCTGCCCTGCTCGCCGGCACGATCGCATTTGCCGCGTCCCCAACGGCCGCACAGGATTCACGCGCCGCCCGCGAGGCGCTCATCGCGCGCGGCAAGTCGCTCGAACTCCAAACGAAGTACGAGCCCGTGCCCGGCGACCCCCTCTCGCACATGGCCGCAGGCTACGCAA
Organism: Gemmatimonadota bacterium; assembly: GCA_034716715.1. Classification (GTDB taxonomy): domain Bacteria; phylum Gemmatimonadota; class Gemmatimonadetes; order Gemmatimonadales; family Gemmatimonadaceae; genus Fen-1231. The sequence goes on from JAYEKC010000223.1 coordinate 3,869, forward strand.
CGATCATGTGCTCCGGCGTGTTCGTCACCGGACTCGATCCGGACTTCGTCGCCGAGAACATCGGGTACTTCACCGCGCCGTACGAGATGCGGTCGAAGGTCGCGAAGCCCGTCATCGACCGCGCGAAGAAGTCCGTGTCGGTCAGGCTCCCGAATGGCACCGTGCGCGTGGCGCGCCTCATGGGGAGCCAGGGCTGCGTGGGCCTGCCGGCCGGAAGGACCGAGCCGTTCTTCACGCCGGTCACCGTGAAGAGCGCGCTGCCGCCGGCGAACACGATGCCGTGGCCGATGGGCGACCTGCCGTCGAAGGCGCCATGGCCCGCGGGCGTGGACAAGGCGAAGGTGGACGCGGCGGTGGCCGCGGCGTTCGACTCGGGGATGACTGCCGCGTTCGTCGTCACCTACAAGGGCCAGATCATCGGCGAGCGCTACGGCCCGGGCATCACGATGACGACGCCGCTCGAGAGCTGGTCCATGGGCAAGAGCCTCAGCGGCACGATCCTCGCCACGCTCATCAAGCGGGGCGTGTACACGCTCGACCAGCCCGCGCCGATCCCCGAATGGCAGCAACCCGGCGACCCGCGCGCGAAGATCCGCATCCGCGACATCCTCAACATGTCGAGCGGGCTCCGCATCATCGCGCCGCAGGATCCGGACTACGACCCCAACGGGCCGTATGCGGACCATTTCTACTACTACACGAGCACGGCCAACGCCTTCCACTACGCGGCCACACGGCCGCAGGAGTGGCCGCCGGCAACGGTTGGCCGGTATCGCAACACCGACCCGGTGCTCACCAACTATCTCACGCGGCTCGCCGTCGAGAAGCTGGGCGAGAACTACCTCGAGTACCCCACGCGCGCGCTGTTCGACAAGATCGGCGTGCGGCACGCCGTGATGGAGACCGACCCGTACGGCAACTTCCTTACGCAGGGCTACGAGCTGCTCCCCGGGCGCGACTGGGCGCGCATCGCCAACCTCTACCTGCAGGACGGCGTGTGGAACGGCGAGCGCATCCTCCCCGAGGGCTGGGCGAAGTTCGTGAGCACGCTGGCGCCGGCGTGGGCGGCTGACAAGCGGCCCGTCTACGGCGGATTGTTCTGGATCAACGGCGACTCCACCTTCCCCGCCCCGCGCACGGCGTACTACATGGCGGGCGTCGGCGGGCAGAACGTGATCATCGACCCCACGCACGACCTGGCGATCGTGCGGCAGGGCCACTACAAGGGCGCGGGCCCGGGCGGGCGCGCGCTGCGCAAGGCAGTCGCGCTGCTGATGCAGGCGGTACCGGCGCACCGCTGACGCCCCGAGGAGGCCCGACGGCCCGGGCCCGCAGGGCAGGTCGGTCGCCGCCCCGCGCGGGCGCTAGCCGATCTGTTCCAGCAGGTCGTGCAGCTTCGCGGCGCTCGGCGGCCGGCCGGCCGCCTGCTTCGCCAGGCATTCCATCACGATCGCGCTGAGCGCGTCGGGCACGTCGCCGTTCACCACGCGCGGCGCGATGGGTACGTCCTCGAGCACCTTCGCGATGAGCGTCACCGGCGTGTCGGCGGTGATGGGCGTCTTCCCCGTCAGGCACTCGTACAGCACGCACCCCACCGCGTACAGATCCGCCCGCGCGTCAATCTCGTCGCCCATCAACTGCTCGGGCGCCATGTACTCCGGCGTGCCCACCACCATCCCGTGCTGCGTGACGCCCTCCTTCCGCTTGGCGAGCCGCGCGATGCCGAAGTCCATCACCTTCAGCACTCCGTCGCCCTGCACCACCATGTTCTGCGGCTTGATGTCGCGGTGGATGACACCCTCGTCGTGCGCCACCTCGAGCGCGCGGCATAGCTGCTTGGCCACGCTCAGCGTCACGGGCACGGGCAGCCGCCCGCGCGACACGATGAGGTCCTTGAGCGAGCGCCCCTCCACGTACTCCATCGTGATGTAGTACACGCCGCCGGACTCGCCGAGGTCGTGCGTGCGCACGACGTTGCGGTGGGAGATGCGGCGCGCGAGGCGGATCTCGCTCTTGAACCGCTCGAGCGCGCTGGGGTCCTCGCCGAGCAGTTCCTGCTTGAGCGTCTTGATGGCGATCACCTCGCCGAGCTCGGTGTCCACGGCCTTGAACACCATGCCCATTCCGCCCACGCCGAGCATCTCCTTCACCTCGTAGCGGGTGGCGAACGTGGCGCCGGGCGCAATGCCGCCTTCCTGCAGCTTCATCGCCATGGTTGGTGCGGCGGCCGCGTTCAGTTGCACGGTCCGGGCCTCGCCGGTTCCCGCGCTGAGGAACTCCACCAGCGCCTGCTTCTCGCGCAGGTCGGCAAGCATCTTGCGGAACGCGTCGGCGAGCGTGCCCACCTCGCCGCTGGCCTTCACCGCAATGTCGGCGGAGTAGTCGCCGTCCGCGGCGCGCCGCGTGGCGCCCACGAGCGCCAGCACCGGCCGCGTGATCTGGCGCGCGATGCCGAACGCCAGCATCCCGGCGATGGCGAGACCCAGCACGCCCCACACGATGATCGTCCGCTCGAGCCGCCGGAACGCCGCGAACTCGGCGTCACGGTTCCGGAACACCACCACGCCACCGATGAGCGACCCGCCGGCCGTGCGCAGGGGCGCGCCCAGCGCCACGTACTCGACGCCCGCGAGCTGCGTGCGGGTGCGCATCGCCGGCGCCTGCACCGAGTCGGCCGGGCCGGGCCAGTGCAGCGCGCCAATCGTGGACGTCACCTCCGCCATGTTCCCGATGGTGCTCGCCACCACGTGCGGCGTGTCGTCGACCAGCATGAAGAATGCGACGTCGATCGAGTCGGGCGACGCCGCCTTCACGGCCCGCGTGAACGTCGTGTCAATGGCGCGCGCGGCCATCAGCGCGCCCACGACGCGCTCCGACGCCCCCGCGGGGACGGTGACGGGCACCGAGATGAGCTGGAGGAGCCGCGTGCTGTCGCGGCCGTAGCCCGTCGCGGCCTTCCCCGACAGCGCGTCGGTCACGAGCGACGATCCCGAAAGGTCCTCCGCATCGGCGCCGGGCTCGTCGCTCTTGGCGAGCCGCAGCCCGGCGTCGTCCACCACCTGCGTCCAGTCCGCGCCGATGCGCTGCTGTGCCTCGATCGACTGGTCGAGCAGGTCCGCGAGCTTCGTCTTGCTCTGCACCAGCGACCGGAAGTTTGGATCCTTGGCGAAAATCTCGGCTTGCCCCTCGAGCGCGCGGCGGCGGGCGTCGAGCTGCGTCTGGATCTGGTCCACCGCCGCCGCGAGGGCGCGGTTCACCGTGGTGTCGGCGGTGCGTGCGGCCTCGCGCGACGTGAAGTACAGCGTGAGGCCGAGCACCGCGGCCACGACGGCCGCGGTGCTGAGGAAGATCCGGGTTGTGAGGGAGAGCCCGCGAGAGGCCACGGTGGTGGAGTGAGGGTTGGTCCGCGGCTAGTAGACGACGCCCCGCGTGGCGTAGTCCTTCCCGTTCTTGTCCTTGTGGGCCACTTCCTTGTAGCCACTCGCGTCGAGCTTCGTTTCCAGCGACGCCACCCCGGCCGCCGGTACCTCCACCTCGGCCGTCACGGGCGAGGGCGCCCGCTCGTGCCATACGGTGAGCGTGTACTTCCCCGCCGGCACGCGCGGGATCTCCCACCGCCCGTCATTCGACGCCTGCGTGAACCACGGCGTGCCCACCACCACGACGTACCCCGTCATCTTTGCGTGGACGTTGCAGTAAACGGGATACGCGCCGGCCTTCTTGAACTCCGCCGACTTGCTCTTCCCGTTGCCGTACGAGCCGAGGTCGAACAGCGCGCCGACGGTCGTCGAGAACACGTTGTGGGTGAACGGGTCCTGGTTGGGATAGTCCACGGTGGACCCGGTCGTCACCACGCGCACGCGCGGGGCGAAGTTCCGGCCGTTGATGGCCATCTGGACCTTCGACGGCACCACGCGGGCCGTCCCCGACTTCGGTTCGAGGTAGACCACCGTGTTGGCGTAGTCGCCGGTCTTCTCGCCGGGCTTCTCCTGTATCGAAACACGGCCCGAAACCGTCCCTTGGGCAGACGCCGGGGCGGCCGCCGCCGCCAGGACCAGCGCGAGCAGCCCCCCCGCCCGAAACGCTCCCCCCGCACTCCACGCTCCCATGCCACGCATCTCCGCCTCCTTGCCGCCTGCCACCCCACAAAGGTGCAACTATAGGACTCGTCGCGCTGCGCGGTCAAGGACGAGAATCGCGTGGTTCGCTGCAATCCTCGTCGCGGTGACGTGGGTCACGCCCGCGCTCGCGCAGGACACGGCCCGCACCTCTCGCGACAGCATCGCCGCCCGGCTCGAGCGCGCCGAGGAGGCCATCGCCTTCCTCCGCCAGCAGCTCGCCGATGCCTCGGAAAGTTCCGTCCATACCCGCTCGCGCCTCGCGATGGAGATCAACGGCCGCGTGCTGGTCAACGCGTTCTCCAACACGCGCCGCGTGAACAACGTGGACGTCCCGGTGTTCGTGCGGCCCGACACCAACTCCGGCCTTCCGCTCGGCGGCGCCGGGATAGCCATCCGGCAGACCACGCTCGGGTTTGCGGTCACGTCGAGCGACGTGCTCGGCGCGGCGTTCACCGGCGGCCTCGACGTGGACTTCTACGGCGGCCAGCAACCAAGTTCCGGGGGCCGGACGTTTCCCCTGGTGCGGATGCGGATCGCGAAGGCCACGCTCACTTGGCCGCACGCAGAGCTGATGATGGGTCAGGATGCGCCGCTCGTGAGCCAGCTCAATCCGGTCAGCCTCGCGTCGGTCGGCGTCCCGGGCTTCACCGCCGCCGGTAATCTCTGGCTCTGGCTTCCGCAGGTGCGGCTTGGCGTGAACACCACGGGCGACGTGCGCTTCGGCGTGCAGGGTGCGATCCTCGCGCCCACGAGCGGCGACCCGGCCGGCCTGTTCGACACGGACAACGACATCGCCGAGCGGTCGAAGCGGCCGTACGTTGAGGGACGCGCGCACATGTCATGGGGCGAAGGCGACCAGGCTGGCTCGATCGGCGTGGGCGCGCACGATGGCTGGTTCGCCACTCCCGGTTCCCCGATTCGGCGCGAGGGCCGCGCGTTCACCGCCGACGCGAAGGTGCCGATGGGCCGGCACGCACAACTGCTCGGCGAGTGGTATTCGGGCGATGGCACACGCGGCCTCGGCGGCGGCGCCATCGGGCAGCTCTTCGGCGTGAGCGGCAGTCCCATCCACAGCACCGGCGGTTGGGCGCAGCTCAACCTGACGCCCGACCCGCGCCTGACGATCGGCGCGGGTTACGGCATGGACGACCCGGACGACGCAGACCTGCCGGTGTCGGGACGACTCAAGAACGCGGCGACCGAAGTGCACGTGCACATCCGGCCCGCCGGGCCGCTGCTTCTCGGGTTCGAGTACCGGCGGCTCGAGACGATGTATCGCAGCGGCCCGCTCGTGAACGACCACCTGAACGTCGCGGTGGGGTTCACCTTCTAGGCTCCAGCGCGGTTCACCGGCTCGCGGGCGTGGCCACGAGCCGGACCTTGATTCCGCCGTTCGAGAACGCCAGCACCGCCTCGAACGGCAGCCGCGCCTGCGCTTCCAGCGACCGGTCGGCGGACACCAGCGCCACGCGGCAGCCCGGCAGCTTCTGGCGCACGACGTTGCCGACCTGGGCGTAGAGGCTGCGGAGCGGCCCACGCTCGCCCACGCGGGCGCCGTAGGGCGGGTTCGTGACGAGCAGGCCCGGCCCCCGCATCGGCTCGATCGCGGAAAGCGCGCGTCGCGTCAGCACGATGTCTGCCGCCACGCCCGCGCGCGCCGCGTTTGCGGCGGCTGCCTCGATCGCTCCCGCGTCCCGGTCCGACGCCACGATGGGCGCGCAGCCGCGCGACGGATCTCTCCCAGTGTCAGCCGCCGGCCCGCCTGCCGGCGGGCGCTCGGCGGCCCGCGCCGCGTTCCGCTCGCGCGCGACGGCCGCGCGATCGAAGCCGGGCCACGCCTCGCACGCGAACGACCGCCGGATTCCGGGCGCGATGTTGCGCGCGATGAGCGCCGCCTCGATCGCGATCGTCCCGGAGCCGCACATCGGGTCGAGCAACGGGATGCGCCCGTCGTAGCCAAGCGCCAGGAGGACGCCGGCCGCCAAGGTTTCGCGCATCGGCGCCTTCGCCGTGGCGAGCCGGTATCCGCGGCGGTGCAGCAGCTCGCCCGAGCTGTCGGCGCTGATGGTGCACACGTCGCGGTCGAACCGCACGACGAACAGCTGCTGCGCCGGCGCGGTGCCCTTCGTCCCCGCATCCACGGCATCGTCGTCGCGGGCGCGTACGCGCGCCACGTCGGCGCCGGGCACGGTGGCGGCCATCCACTTCGCCAGGCGTTCGGCCACCGCGTCGGAATGGTAGAGCCGCGACTTCCGGCAGGTCACGCGAAGGGTGATCCGTGCGCCCGGCGCGACGTACGCGGCCCACGGCACGGGCTTTGCCCGGCGTTCCAGTTCCGCGAACGACTTTGCCGTGAACGAGGCGATGCGCACGAGCACGCGGCTCGCCGTGCGCAGCCGGAGGTTGGCGCGCACGAGCCCGGCGTCATCAGCGCGGAATGCCACGCCCCCGGGCTCCGCCGCGGCGTCCGCCACGCCGAGCGCGCGCACTTCGTGCTCGGTCACGGCCTCGAAGCCCGGCGTCACCGCGGCGAAGCAGTCGCGCGCGGCGGTCATCGCGGTCTCGCGAAGCGCACGGCCGCAATCGAGTCGCGCGCGGCCGGGATGCCGATGGTCTCGGTGATGCGGTACCCGTCCCGGATGAACACCGCCGGCGGCGGCCAGCCCGTGGGCGGGTGTGCCTCGCTCCAGACGTACCACCCGCTGTCGGCGCGCACGTCACCCGGCGGCACTACGGTCACGGGCCTCCGCCCGGCCCCGGACATTCGCGAGATGTAGAGCAACGGCCGTCCCTCGGTGGCGTCGCCGGCCAGGACCGGGACGCGGGGATCCGGATCGCGCGCCGCGGCGGTGGCCCACACGAGGTCGAACCGCGGCCGCTCGCGCCCACGCTCGAGCGACGTGGCCGTGAATCCCGCCGGAACGAGCGCGACGGCCGCCGCGAGCGCCGTGCCGCGCGTCGTGCACGGCGCGAGGCCGTCGACGGCGCCCGCCACGAGCAGCAGCATCGGCGGCGCGGTGGCGATGAGGTAGCGGTCGAGCCACATCGCCTTGGGCCCGAGCACGCTCTCCACGTACGCGATGGCGCACGGCACCAGGACGGCGAGTGCCAGCAGCCCGATCGCCGGCGCTTCCCTCGCGTGCCGGCTTCGCCACGCCCAGAGCGCCACCGCGGCGCCCGCGGCCACGACGACCACGAGGTCGAGCGCCAGCCACGGCGAGCCCCCGATGGCGGCGAGCGGCACGTCGAGGAGGTCCGCGGCGCGCGGCGGCTTGAGCCACGCGACCATCTCGAGCCGGGTGCCCGTGATGCCCGCCCGGTGCGCCACGTACGCCGCCCACGGCGCGAGCGACGCCACGGAAATCGCGGCGCTCATCGTCATCGCGACGAGGCGACTCCGTTTCCGGAGCGCCGCGTCGCACCATTCGGCGGCGATGATGAACGCGCCGAAGTAGTGCGTCCACACCAGCAGGATGTTCACCGCCGTGAGCACCGTGAGCCCCTCGCGTCCCGTGCCTTCGCGCGTCCTCAGCCACGCCGTGAGCGAGACGACGCCGAGCAGGGCGAGGAGGGCGTAGCTCCGGAGCTCCGCACTGTACGCCACGAGGATGCCGCTGCCCGCGCCCAGGATCACGGCGAGCGCCGCGGCGCGCGCGGTGAAGTGCGCCCGTCGCGCCAGCGCGAGCAGCGTCCCGCCCGTCGCGATCCCGATGAGGCACGGCAGCAGCCGCAGCCACGCGAGCGTCTCCGGCACGATCCGCCGCCAGACCCACAGCGCGAGGTAGAACAGCGGCGGGTGCGTCTGGTCGTCGGCGAACGCGCGCAGCATCCGGCGCAGGTCCGCGCCCGTGGAATCGAGGGTCCACGTCTCGTCGGTCCACAGCGGATATCGCGTGAGCGCCACCAGGCGCAGCACGGCAAAGGCGGCAAGCACTACCACGAGCGCCACGCGGGCATTGCCGCGCCGCCCACTCCCGTATCCGCCAGCCGCCGTGCCGGTGCTCACGCGCGCGTGTGTGTGGTGCTCCGGTGGCTCACCCCGTGGCCGGCCGGGGTCCGCGGCGGTGCGCCCACCGCAGCAGGCGCCAGCCGAAGAGCACGGTCAGGATCGCGGCGTAGTTCAGTGGATCGGTGAGGTCCTTCTTCTGCGCCATCCCGTAGTGGATGACGCCCAGGATGGCGGCAACATATATGAGGGCGTGCAGCCGGTTCCAGTTCCGCCCGCCCATCCGCCGGATCATCCCCTTGGTCGACGTCACGGCGAGGGCCGTCAGCATCAGGAGCGCGGTCATCCCGAGGTAGATGTACGGGCGCTTCAGCAGGTCCTTGGTGAGTTCCGCCCAGTTGAGCTGGACGTCGAGGAACGCGTACGCGATCCAGTGCAGCGTGACGTACGCGAACGCGAAGAGGCCGACGGTGCGGCGGTGCCTGGCGAGCCAGTTCCAGCCCGTGGCCTGCCGGAGCGGGGTCACGCAGAGCGTGGCGACGATCAGGCGCAGCGTCCACCGGCCGAGGAAGTGCTCGACTTCCTTGACCGGGTCGGAACCGAAGTAGCGCGTGCCGGCGAAGATGTCCGAGAGCGTGCCCGCGATCGCGAGCACCCCCGGCACGCACAGCGCGACGATCAGGAGCACGCCGAACCCGGGCGGCTCCTTCAATGCGCGCAAACGATCACGGGCGGTGGCCGCGTCGTTCACGCGGGTGGTGGCGCATGCCGGCTGCGCGCGATACGGCCACCGGGGCCCGCCGCCCGTACCCCGTCATCCGTCACCTGTCGTCTCGTTCAGTAGTTCTTGCGAAGGTCCATCCCCGCGTACATCGACCCCACCTGGTCCGCGTACCCGTTGAACATCAGGGTCTTGCGGCGGAGGAACTCGCCGATGCGGCGCTCCGTGGCCTGGCTCCAGCGCGGATGGTCCACCTCGGGGTTCACGTTGGCATAGAAGCCGTACTCGTTGGGCGTGGCAATGTTCCAGGTGTTGCGCGGCTGCTTGTCCACGAGCCGGATGCGCACGATGGACTTGATGCTCTTGAAGCCGTACTTCCACGGCACGTGCAGCCGGAGTGGCGCGCCGTTCTGATTGGGCAGGTCCTTGCCGTAGAGCCCCGTCACCATCAGGGTGAGCGGGTGCATCGCTTCGTCGAGACGCAGACCCTCCACGTACGGCCAGTCGAGCACCGGCGAGTTCTGCCCCGGCATCCGGCGCGGGTCGAGGAGCGTGGTGAACTCGACGAATCTCGCCTGCGACGTGGGCTCGGCACGCTTGATGAGGTCGGCCAGCGGGAAGCCCCGCCACGGAATGACCATGGACCACGCCTCGACGCACCGGTGGCGGTAGATGCGGTCCTCCAGCTTGTACGGCTTGAGGAAGTCCTCGAGCTGGTAGTTGGCGGGCGCCTTGACGAAGCCGTCCACCCGCACGGTCCACGGCAGTGGCTTGAACCCCTTCGCGTTCTGTGCCGGGTCGGCCTTGTCGAGGCCGAACTCGTAGAAGTTGTTGTAGTTGGTGACGTCCTCGTAGGGCGTCGGCTTGTCGTTGGACTGGAGTCCGTACGGCGTGCCCAGGTTCTGGCCCTGACCGCCCTCGGCCGGCGCAGCGCATGCCAGCGACGCCGGCGCCAGCGCGGCGACTCCCGCCACTCCGGCCGCCGCGATCCATTCACGGCGCGTCCAGTACAGGCGTTCGGACGTGATCTCGGATGACTTCAGGTCCGGTGCTCGGCGAATCAGCATCTCTCGGGCTCCTCCTCGGTGCTAACCTATTATACGTGAGCACGCCCGAGGGTTTCCCCGGCCCCCCCGCCGCCTGGCGCGCGCCCGCGGCGCGCGCCCAGCGCATCGGCCTTGGCGTTGCCCTGGGGCTGGGCTTGATCGACCTCTGGCGCTATCTCCACTACCAGGCGAATCCGGACGGCGTGAGCTACATCGACCTCGCGCGGGAGTTCGCCACGCACGGGCCCGCCGCGCTCGTCAACGGCTACTGGAGCCCGCTCCTCCCGGCGACCATCGGCGCGGCGTACCGGTTCCTCCCGCCCACGATCGACACGATGTACGCCACGGCTCGGATCGTGACGTTCCTCTCGTTCGTGCTTTGCGCCCTCACCTACCACCGGCTCCTGTTCGTGTTCCGGCGCCGGCTGGTTGCCGGCGCGCCGGCGGTCACGTTGGTCGCGCTTGGCTGGGCCGCGTTCGTGCTGCTCATCGTCAAGGGCGTCGGCGTCAACCTCATCACGCCCGACATGGGCGTCGCGGCCGTGGCCTTCTGGATCGCGGCGGAGGCGTTTTCCCTCGCCGACGCGCCGTGGCGCGGCCGGCGCTGGATCCTCGCAGGCGTTGTGCTCGCCCTCGGCTATTGGTGGAAGGCCATCCTGTTTCCCGTCGCCCTGGTCTGGCTCGTGTGCGCAACGGCCGTTGCGCTGCGGCGCCGCGACGCCTGGCGCGGCCCGGCGTCGGGATGGATCGCGTTCGCCGCTGTGGCCGCCACACTCGCCGTGCCCATCTCGCGGCAGGTTGGCCGCCCGACGTTTGGCGAGACCGGCCGCCTGAACTACCTCTGGTACGTGGATGCCGCGCCGTACGTGTGGGAGCGGTGCGTCGCGCCGGAGGGACTCGACGCGTCGGCCCTGTCGTTCGGTGGCGTGCGCCGCGAGCCGGTCCTCTCCACGAACCCCATGACGTGCGCGCTCGAAACGCGCTCGGCGACGGCCACGCTTCCGCTCTGGTACGACCCGTCGGTGTACTACCGCACCACCCGGGTGCGACTGGGCCTGGCGTCGCAGCGGCGCGCGCTGCGCAACAACCTCGACTACGTGCTGACGGCGGCGGGTGAGACGGCGCCAGCCCTGCTGGTCGCGTTCGGCCTGCTCGCGCTCGGGGCGGCGTGGGCGGCGGCGCGGCGCCTGCGCTCTGCCGGTACCCACGGCATGCCGCGGGCGGGATGGATCATCGCGCCGCTGGTCGTGGCGCCGGTGGGGTTCTACCTGCTCGTGTACGTGGAATTCCGGCACATCGCGCCCTTCCTGCTCGTGGGAGGGATGGTCGCGGCACTCGCCGCCGCCAGGGCCCCGCGACGCATCGCCCTTGCCGGCCTCGGCGCGGCGACCGCGGCGGCGGCCATCGACCTCGCATGGCGCGTGAGCGGACAAACCCTCATCGCGTTCACCCTCGCCCGTGCGACGCTTACCGGCCGCGCGCCGGAGCGGATCCCCGTTACGCAGGTGGTGGCGCGTGAGCTCGCGGCGCGCGGCCTCGAGCCCGGGGCGCACGTCGCGTCATTGTACGACGAATGGAACGCGGAGTGGGCCCAGCTCGCCGGGCTGCGCGTGCGGGCACACGTCCCGGAGCTGACCACGGCACTCCCACTGGTCCTCGACACGCTGGGCAGCGAATGTGCGCGCGCCGCATGGGATGCGGCGCTGCGCCAGGCGGAAGTCACGGCCGTGGTCGCGCGCGTGCCCAACGGCCTGCGGCCGCCGCCAACCTTCGACCGGCTGGGCGACACGGAGTTCTTCCTCCACCGGACCGACGCGCCAGCACACTGCCGGGCGGCAGCTCCCTCCCCGAGATTCCCCACAAACCCGACATCCGAGCTCCCATGACCCGGCCCGCCCAGACCTTCGCCAACCACGCGCGTTGGTTCCCGCTGTACCACTTCTTCGTGCTGCCCGCGACCATCGCCAACATCATCGGCGCCGCGTTCCACGCCGTTCGTCATCCGTCGGCGTGGAACTGGTGGAACGTGGTGATGGCCGTGGCCATCTGCGGGCTGGCGCTGGCCGCCCGGGTCATGGCACTCACGGTGCAGGACCGCCTGATCCGGCTCGAAATGCGGATGCGCTTTGCCGCCCTGCTCCCGCCCGACCAGGCGGCCGAGGCGGGACAGCTGCCGGTGCGGCGGCTCGTGGAGCTCCGTTTCGCGGGCGACGCCGAGCTGCCGGGACTCGTGGCGCGCTGCCTGGCCGGTGAACTCGGCGGGCGGAACGAGATCAAGCGCGCGATCCGGGACTGGCAGGCCGACTGGGTGCGTGCGTGACGACGCCGTGACGCGACGACACCCGTCGCCCGCGGTCCGCCTTTCGCGCGCGGCGGGCCGCCGCCGGCCGGACGCGCCCTAGCGGCGCGCCAGCAGGCTCGCGTGCCAGCTCGTCCCTGCCGGTTGCTCGAACGACGTCCGCGCGGCGCGGGCCGTGGTGACCGTCGTGTCGAACACCGCCGTGTCGGCACCCACCTCGTTCCGCGCGGTCATTGCCTCAAACTCCGTGCGCGTTACGGCGTGCACGAATCCCTGGGCATCCCGGAAGTAGACCCTTCCGCCGCCAACGAGCGTCGTGCCGATGGCGCGCTCCAGGCCCTGCAGCGTCCGGAACAGCCCGTCAATCGAGCACCCCGATGCGCCCTCTGTCCGCTGGTCAACGCCGACCACGAGGAAGCGGTCGTCGCGCCAGTCGCGGGCGCACGTCAGGGGATGACCGTGTGCCTTCCACTGCACGAGGAACCCGTCCACTGCGGCCAGCAGCCTGCGGGAGTCCACGTCGTCAACGGGCGCGGCGGCGCCGAACACCCACACCCGGGCGTCATCAGGAAGTTCGTCGAACGGAACGAGCGGCATGTCAGCAATCTAGTCAGTCGGCCCGCCGGCCTCGCGCGCGTCGGGGACGATGTGGTGACCTTCCACGGCGGGACGGCGTCCGTGTTCGGGAAGTACTGTCGCAATAACTTGTAGCGTACAGTTCCTCGACCCTTACGGGAGCTTCTTTTGATGCTTGGGACGATGGGCCGGCTGCGCACGTTCGCGGTCGCAGCGCTGGTGCTCGCCGCGATCGCCGTTGCCGCGTCGCCGGCGGCCGCGCAGGACCGCACGGCACCTGTCCGGCAGGAGCCACCGGCGGCGTTCAGCTCGTTCTTCCTCTCGACGGGCACGCTCCTGATGGACGTCACGAAGCTGAACCCGCACTTCGAGCGGCTCGACCTGGACGCGAAGAACCGTCCGGGCTTCTTCGCGTTGTCGAATGACGCCTACAGCGTGGGCGTCGGCGGCTACGGCGTCATCTACAACCGGGTGCTTCTCGGCGCGGAGTTCAGCACGGCCGACATCGGGTCGGAATCCAGCCCCGTCGGCAAGACCAACCAGCTCACGACGTGGTATGGAATGGGCACCATCGGCTATGCGGCGTGGACGACGTGGAACCTGAGCGTGACGCCGTTCGTCGGCATCGGCGCGGGCACGGCCACCCTCACACTGCAGAGCCGCGACGGGGGCGCCACCGTGAGGCCGGACCAGGATCCGACGTTCGACGAGGTCATCATGTCGCCGGGGCTTCGGAGCGTGATGAAGGGGCGGTACGTCCTCGTGCAGCCGGGACTGGCCGTGGACTACCTCGTGCTGCGTGACACGAAGAGTTCGCTCGGCCTCACGATCGGCGTCCGCCTGGGGAGCAACATCAGCCCGAACCGCACGACGTGGACGTACGGCGGGCGCACGGTGTACGGCGGCCCCGATGCCGGCCCCACGGGCGGAACGTTCCGGATCGTCGCGGGCATCGGCGGGTTCCGGCTGGCGGGCCGCTAGGTGTAGTTGGTGAGGAGGTTGTTCACAGGAGCATAGCCTGAGGTGCAAGCTGGGGTTGTCAAGACACTCAACCGGCAACCCAGCCAGAGGCTCCTGTGAACATCCACAAGAATGCACGACTCACGACC
>JAYEKC010000224.1:0-3473 GCA_034716715.1 Gemmatimonadota bacterium
GCGAGGCTTCACGTGCGCGAGCCGCAACGTGGGCCTCAAGCCCGAGGCGCGCGACCTCACGCTCATCGTGAGCGAGGCCGACTGCGCGGCGGCCGCCGTGTTCACGCGCAACCAGTTTCCCGGAGCGCCGGTCATCCTTGGCCGCGAGACGATCCGCGGCGGCGTGCTGCGTGCGGTCGTGGTGAACAGCAAGGTGAGCAACGTGGCGACGGGCGCCGAGGGGCTGGAGCGGGCCCGGCGCATGGCGGCGGCCGCCGCGCGCGAGGTGGGCACGCAGCCGCACAAGGTGCTGGTGAGCTCCACCGGCGTGATCGGCGTGCCGTTGCCCATCGAGAAGATCGAGGCCGGCATCACGGGCATGGCGGCGGAACTCCAGCCCGACCCCATGGCCGCCGCGCAGGGCATCATGACGACGGACACGCACCCCAAGGCGCTCTCGATGCGCGTGGGCGCCGCGACCATCACCTGGATCGCGAAGGGCGCGGGGATGATCGAGCCGAACATGGCCACGATGCTCGTCTACGTCCTGACGGACGCGAAGTTCGGCGCGCCGGTGCTCGACGCGATGCTGCGCCGGGCCGTCGAGGTGTCGTTCAACATGCTGTCGGTGGACACCGACACCAGCACGTCGGACACGTGCGCCATCCTCGCCAACGGGCTGGCCGGCGACGTGGATGGTGCGGCGTTCGAGCGCGCGCTCGTGGCGGGGTCGGTGCGGATGGCCGAGATCATCGCGCGCGACGGCGAGGGCGCGAAACACCTCATCCGCGTTCGCGTGCGCGGCGCGAAGGACCGCGCCGATGCGCGAACGGTGGCCAAGTCGGTGGTGAACTCGCCGCTCGTGAAGACGATGGTGGCCGGGGCGGACCCGAACGTGGGCCGCCTGCTGATGGCCATCGGGAAGTGCTTCGGCGCGACGATCGTGCCGGCGCGCACCGACGCGTGGATCAACGGGCACCAGGTGGTGCGCGGCGGTGCGCGGGCCACGTTCGAGGACGCCACGGTCCGCTCGGCCCTCGCCGCGGAAGTGGTGGACATGGACGTCGCGCTCGGCGTGGGCGACGCGGAGGCGACGGCCTTCGGCTGCGACCTCACGCAGGGCTACATCGAGGAGAACGCGGCGTACTACTCGAGCTGACCGCGCGCGCCGCCGGCCGCGCGCAATGCCGTTCCGGACGCCCGGCCGCCGATGGTTCAGCACGGCGCGCACCGAAGGCGTAATCCCTCGCGCACCGGCCCTTCGGCCGGCATCTTCCCCGCAGGTCACCCCTTTCGGTTCCCTTCCGGAGCCCCGCATGCGACGCCCCCACCGCCACGCCCTCGCGGCCGCCACGCTGGCCGCCCTGTCCTTCACGCCCGCCGCCACCGCCGTCCGCGCGCAGCAGCCGCGCGAGGCCGTGGTTCGCGCCAACTGGGAGCTCGCCGACAAGTTCGGCACCGAAGCCCTGCGGCGCATCAACTACGGCACGACGGTGCAACCGCACTGGATCGGCAAGGCCGACTCGATGTGGTACAGCTGGAAGGACCACGACGGCACGCGGTTCATGCTCGTGGTGCCGGCGCTCAAGGTGAAGAAGCCGCTCTTCGATCACGCGAAGCTCGCCGCGCAACTCGCGACGCTGCACCGGAAGCCGTACGACGCCACGAACCTGCCCTTCACCACCATCACGTGGACGAAGGACCACAAGCGGTTCCGGTTCAACCACGACACGGGCGCGCTCGCGTCGCGGTACGAGTGGAACCTCGCCACGGAGACGCTCACGAAGCTCGGCCGCCCGCTGCCCGTTGACTCCACGGCCGCGGACGAGGAGCGCGAGGAGGGTGGCGGCGGCGGGCGCGGGGGCGGTGGTGGTAGCGGCGGGGGACGGGGCGGAGGCGGCGGTGACTTCCGCAACTGGTCGCCCGACAGCTCGATGTTCGTGTTCGCCCGCGACCACAACCTGTACCTCGTCGAGAAGGGCAAGGCCGACACGGTGCAGATCTCGAAGGACGGCGAGAAGAACCACAGCTTCGGCTTCCGCGACACCACCGCCACCGACGACAGCACGCAGCAGCAGCAGGGCGGCGGGCGCGGCGGCCGCGGCAACTCGCGCGACCCCCGCGTGCGCGCCAACGTCACGTGGTCGCCCGACTCGAAGGCGTTCGTCATCCAGCGGCAGGACCAGCGCCAGGTGAAGGAGCTCTACCTGGTGAACGTGCTCGCCGAGCCCCGGCCCGCGCTCTCGTCGTACAGCTACGCGATGCCCGGCGAGAGCGACGTGGCGCAGGTGGAGCTGTGGCAGTGGCACAAGGGCGACCCCCTCGTGAAGCCGGTGACCATCAAGAAGTGGCGCGACCAGCGGCTGTTCAACGTCCACTGGACCACGGGCTCGCAGAAGATCCGCCTCGTGCGGCGTGACCGCCCGCAGCGGCACCTCGAGCTCGTGGAGATCGACCTCGCCAGCGGCGCCGCGAAGACGCTGATCACGGAGTCGGTGGAGGACGCCAACCTCGAGCCCACGCAGGTGCAGTACACGAAGACCGGTGGCGACATCATCTGGTGGTCGGAGCGCACCGGCTGGGGCCACTACTACCTGTACGACCACAACGGCGCGTACAAGAAGCCGCTCACCGAGGGCCAGTGGCGCGCCGACCAGGTCACCGACGTCGACACCATCGCGGGGGTCGTGTTCGTTTCGGGCGTGGGGCGCGAGCCAGGCGAGAACGTCTACTACCGGCACACCTACCGGGTGAACGCCGACGGCAGCGGGTTCGCCCTCGTGGACCCGGGCAACACCAACCACACGACGACGCTCTCGCCGTCGAACAAGTGGCTCGTGGACGCCGGCTCGCGCATCGACCAAGCGCCGAAGACGGTGCTGCGCGACGCCACGGGCAAGCTGGTGATGGACCTCGAGGAGGCCGACCTCTCCGGGCTCAAGGCGCTCGGATGGAAGCCGCCCGAGCAGTTCATCGTGAAGGCCGCCGACGGGGTGACCGACATCTACGGCAACCTGTGGAAGCCGTTCGACTTCGACTCCACGAAGAAGTACCCCATCATCGCGAACGTGTACCCCGGCCCCCAGACCGAGACTGTGAACATCCCGTTCGCGCCCGGCGGCGTTCCGCAGCAGCTCGCGCAGCTCGGCTTCATCGTCATCCAGATCGGCAACCGCGGCGGCAGCCCGCTGCGCAGCAACGCGTACCAGACGTTGAGCTACTACAACCTCCGCGACTACGCGCTGGCCGACAAGAAGGCCGGCATCGAGCAGCTCGCGGCGCAGCACAAGTGGATCGACATCGACCGCGTGGGCATTTACGGCCACTCCGGCGGCGGGTTCCTCACGGCCGCGGCGATGATGACGCCGCCGTACAACGACTTCTTCAAGGTCGGCGTGTCGAGCTCCGGCAACCACGACAACAACATCTACAACCAGAACTGGAGCGAGCAGTATCACGGACTCCGGGTGGTGGCGGTTGGCGGGGACTCGACG
>JAYEKC010000225.1:0-17623 GCA_034716715.1 Gemmatimonadota bacterium
GATGGACCGGGTCGAGATCGACGCGGGTCCGATGACGCTGCCTTTCACCCTGTGGGCGCGGGCGCTGTATTCCCGCCGCCATCCGCGCCGTCGGCGCCTGCTGGATCAGCTGGCGCCCGATGAACGGCGCCATGTTCGGATGCTGCATCAGGCTGTCGAGCACCGCCTCGAGCGCCCCTGACCGGATGTACCAGTCATGGGTCTCGTCCCCAGCGAGTTCACGAAGCTCCGGCATGACCGCGGCTGGCTTGTTCCGGAAGAGCGCCGGCCACCATCCGGCGAGCCAATCCTGGAGATCGTCATCCCGCTCGTCGTCGAGCCGGTGCATCAGCGTCACGAGCATTCCACCCGCGCGCGCCGAAGAGAGACGGCCGAGAATCATCGCCATGTGAAAACGCAACCACCATTCGCCGGTTGAGAGGTCGTCCCACAACCCGTCATCCTGGAGAATGGCGTCAATACCAGCCAGAATCGCCTCGCCTCGCCGCGCGCACTCCTCGATCAACTCCAGCGGAGCGCGGTCCTCGTCGTGCACCAGCAACGCCAGAAGCTCGTCGGGATGCTTCGTTGCGAGTTCGTCCGTTGCGTACCGCGGCAACGCCGAATCCATGAGTCAGTCCCGCAATATCACGGCGTGGTCTTCCGCCCGATCTCGTAGTTCCCGGGCGGTGTGGCGCCGAGGAGGTTCTTGACGAAGTAATCCCAGCGGCGGCGCATCATGTAATTCGACGCGTTCCCGTACCCGTGCGCCGCGTTCGGGATCATCACCAGGTCGAAGTCCTTGTTGGCCTTGATGAGGGCATCCACCACGAGCAGCGTGTTCTCCGGCGGCACGTTGTTGTCCATCGTGCCGTGGGCGAGCATCAGCTTGCCCTTCAGGTTCTTCGCCTGGAGCTGGTTGGCTTCCGGCGCGTAGTTGTCGCTGCCGTCGGGATAGCGCTCCAACAGGCCCTGGTACCGCTCGCCCCAGTCGTCCTCGTAGAGTCGCTGGTCGTGGTTGCCCGACTCGGCGATGCCGACCTTGAAGAAATCCGGGAACCGGAACATCGCGTCGGCCGTGATGAACCCGCCGCCCGAGTGGCCCCACATCGCGGCGCGGTCGATGTCGATGAACGGGTACTGCTTCGCCAGGTCCTTCATTCCCGCCACCTGGTCGGGAATCGTGTTGTCGCGACCCATCCGGCCGTAGTAGTAGTCGTGGAACGACTTCGACCGGCCCGGCGTGCCGCGGCCGTCGATCGTCACGACGACGAAGCCGAGCTCGGCGAGCGCCTGCCGGTCGCCGCGCGCCGGCGAGAACGTGCGCGACCCGGTGCTGCCCGTCTGCGGCCCCGGATACGCGTTGTTGATGATCGGGTACTTCTTCGACCTGTCGAGGTTCGACGGAACGAACATCAGGCCATAGAGGTCCGTCTTGCCGTCCTCGGCCTTCACCTTGATCGGCGTCGGCGGCTTCCAGCCCGTCGCGACGAGCTTCGAGATGTCCATCTTCTCGAGCGGCATCACGAGCTTGCCCGTGAGGTCGCGCAGCTCCACGACCGGCGGCGCATCCGGCTTCGAATACGTGTCCACCAGGTACTTGCCGCTGGGGGAGAGCTGGACGCCGTGCGTGCCGTCGGCGGGCGTGAGCGACACCGGCGGCCCCCTGCCGTCGAGGCCGATGCGGTATGCGTGCGCGAAATACGGATCCTGTTCCGGCTCGCGTCCGTTGGCCAGGTACGTGACCGTGCGCGCCTTCTCGTCCACGTTCACGACCTGCGTCACCGGCCCCTCGCCGCTCGTGATCTTGTTCTTGAGCTGGCCGGTCTTGAGGTCGTAGAGATACAGCTGGCTCCAGTCGTCGCGCTGCGAGTTCCAGAGCAATTCGTTGCTCTCCCACAGCACCCGCCAGCCGGTGATCGACTCGAAGTGCGTCTTCACGGTCTCCGTGAACACGTCGCGTACCTCACCGGTGGCGGCGTTCGCCACGCGGACCGTGGTGACTTTGTGGTCGCGCGATGTTGAGGCAAGCGCGAGCCTCGACCCGTCCGGGCTCCAGTCGTAGTCGCGCATGGAGAGGTTGTCGCCGAGCGTAGCGCGGTGAAAATCGGGCGCCATCTTGAGGCGGATGACGCGTCCCGCGTCCACGTCAATGATCACGCGGTGGACCATCGCCACGACGCTGTCGCCCGGCAGCGGGTACTTCCAGGCGCGGAGCTCCGGGTGCCCGGTCTCGGCGCGCACCAGGTACCACTCCCCGACCTTTCGTTCATCCTGTTGCTGGGTCGCGATCTTCTTCGAGTCCGGCGACCAGAGCAGGATGGCGCGGTCGCTCGTGGCCCAGCCGGCGTTGTCGGTGGCGTAGCCGAAATCCTTCACGCCGTCAGTGGTGATCTGTCGCTCGCGGCCCGTGGCGACGTCGCGCACCCACAGGTTCCAGTCCTTGATGAACGCGCCAAGCTTTCCGTCGGGCGACATCGTGAGCGGCGGGCCGCTGTCGGCGCCTCCGCGGCCACCCCGGCCTCCGCCCCGACCGCCGAATCCGCCGCGGCCCCCGCGGCCTCCGCCGCTCGTGGCCTCGGCCGGGACGCCGGGGCAGTTGGAGAGCTGGCCGTCGCACACCGTCCGCGACCTGTTTACCGGGTCGACGAGAATCACCTGCACGTTCTGGCCCGTGCCGCTCCGGTACCAGAAGCGGTCATCGGGCAACCAGTTGGCCTGCACGCTCCCGCCGGTCACGAGGTTCTGGACCCCCGGCCCCAGGCGGCCTTCGGCGCGCTCGTACTCCGCCGCCGTGACGGCGGCAGGCTTGTAGGGCTGCTGGGCGGCGAGCGTGGACGCGACGATGATCGTCGCGAAGGCACTCAGTCGGAGCTGCATTTCGATCCTCAAGGGAAGGTGCCGACCGCCCCTCGACGGGCGGAGCTACGCCAATGTTGCCGGGTTGGGTGTCGTTTCGGCAACTGCTTATGGAACCCCATCCCCCAACACGTTGGCACCGCCGCGTGCGACGCCGCGAACCAAATCCTCGGCTTCCTTACCCGCTTGAGCTCCCAGCAAGTCTACGACTGCGTCGCGCCTAAACAGGAACAATACGAGCGCCGGTCTCGTTTCGGTCAGCGCTGAGCGCGTTTTCACATGCGGCGTTGTGTTGACCGTCCTCCACCGCGCACGCATCGTGCAACGATCCGCGCGCACCACGGAGGCGGCCATGGCATATGCACACGCAGTACGCGACGCAAAGCTAAAGTTCCGGGTCGTGGTGGAAGCACTGCGCGGCGATACAACGCCAGAACCGCCTGGCGACTGAACATCAGATGATGCCGAAGCGCTTCTTCGTTGGAAACGGCGACCGGCTTGCAAGCAGGGAGTCGATTGCTCTCCAGAGGGTGACAGAGTCCGGAGTCCCTGAAAAGCGCCATCCGTTGACTATGACCGTTGGCGTTCCGAGCACACGGAGTCTCCGTCCAGTAGCTGTGTCCCGATCCAGCTGGGAAAACGGTGCGGTCGTCCGAATGCACCCGGCAAACGCTTGGCTGTCGGTAATACCAGCTTCACGGGCGAATCCCGACCATGGTTTGATTCCGAGCGAATCGCGTTTCATAAAGAGCACCTCCACCATCTGGTCAAACCTTCCGGCTCGTTTCGCACAGTCGGCTGCGCGCGCCGCTGAGACGGCGTGCTTGTGTCCAGCGATCGGAGTGTGAAACAGAACAACAGCTATGCTTGACCCGTAACGTTGGCGCGTTGCGCGGAGTGTGTTGGAGAACGTCGCGCAGAACGGACACTCAAAGTCGCTGAAGCTGATGATTTTGATTGTAGCCGCTGCATCCCCGATGATCGATCCACTGTCCGCAAGTGCCTTCCACTCGTTGACGTATACTGGCGCTACAGTCCGAGTTTGAGATCCAGGTGAGCGGGCCATGTAGGTCACCGCCATCGCCACGGCTGCGGCAGCAACGATCAACGAGCTGAGAGTATCTGTCTTCGCCATTCAGGACCTCAGGAAGTGTTTGTCGCTGCGAGGCCAACGCGTAGCTAGCGAACGGTTGCCTTTTCAAGACTTGCGAGGCCATTAGCTCCGCGAACCGCCAGAAACACAGAGGTCCGCCCGAAGCCGACGATTACGCGTCCTGAAGGCAAGCGGACACGATCGACCAGCCTACCCAACGAGTTGACCACGTCGTAGACCGGCTGACCGTTGGACGTATTCGACGTCCGAATCCAGACGTTCCCCGCACGATCGGCAACGACGGCGCCGGGAAGGAACGGCGGTGCGTAGTCAGGTAACGCCAGGGCGTCCACGAATACCTGTTCGGCTGCGAAGGGAGTGCCACCGTCCGCGGGGCGAAACACGCCAGACGCGCGGCCAGCCGATTCCCCGGCAAGTGCTGCCGCAAGCGCGCCATCGCGCAGTCGTGCGGCAGCGACCCGCGCCGAATCCAAGAACGCCGCCTTCGCCGAGTCCGACATCGCACGCCATGGGAATGGAATGACTCGAGCCACGGTTTCTTCACGCCTCTCTCCAAGGAACTCAATGCTGTAGTCTTTACCCCGCACGATCACTATGCGGTCATCCGATGTGACCGTCCATTCGTCGACTACCTGCAGTGGATTGATCAATTCGGTGCTCGTCAGCCTTCCCTCCGCTGAACGTGCCAGTGTCAGCGTCGACCGAAACGGCCGTACAAAGCTGACCGTGTCTACGGCGCGCGTGGCCATATCGATGCGGACGATCGGCAGTGAATCGGGTGTTGTCACCTGCGCAATGATGCCCGCGCCAGTAGACCGACCACCCTCCATTCCGAACCCCCGATACACCAGCCTTCCGCGTGCATCGAGCCCACCAGATCCATTGCGGCCGGGCAATAGGCGAGCGACATCATCGGGAAAAGGGAGAGCTTTCACGCGCACAACGGCGCAGGCCGAGTCAAGGACAAGGATCGATAGGGAAACGGGGTCCACGATCCATGTGGTATCACCCTTGCCGCGGAGCAATCCGAGGGGCGCGGGGCCATACGCCTGCACGCTGCCTCCAGCGCTGTCGGCGAGCGCCGTGAACCGAGTCAGAGTAGGTTCATAGACCAGCAGGCGGCGCCTGACGTTGTCGTTCATGATTACCCGACCGTCGGAGAGCTCGCGGATTTGCGCCACGGCGCCGTGTTCCGTAGCAGACGACGCTACGACGGCACCGAGATCGCGAAGAGGCGGCAGCCCGAACATCGCGGAGTTTTGCCCGCGCAACATTGCGGGGCCAGCGAATATGACAGGCGCAAACAGTGCGCCGACTACCCGACATCGTGTACGACGTGCCAGTGGCATTATCAACGCTCGCTTCTGAGCCGTTTCCGAACGCCCGTAGGCTACGAAATCCCACCGTCGCAAAAGATCGCCTCAAGGGGCGGCTCGCAGCTCGGCGTCCATCCGCAAGCCACCGCCGTAGCCGAACCGCAGTACGTCAAGCATAGTTCGTCTGCCCAGCCTTGGGTGGGACACTCGCCACCCCAGTTGACGCAGGTCCAGCACCCTTCGCGTGCCGCTCCTTCCGGCGGCGTTGCCAGACCTATTATGAGCATGACTACCAGAGTCGCGATCTGAAACAGCCTGTGACGTGATTCCATCGTTCCACTCCATTTAGTAGTTGACGGAGATCGCCGCCGCTTCTATGGTATCGGCGGGGCGTGCGCCAACGTATGGGGCGCCCAGCCCGCGTACGCGGCTGCCCGGCGTCGGCAGCGTTCGCCGCGTCGTGCTAGGATTCGGCTCCCCCGCAAACGACTCCTACGTTGGGCTCGCCCACGCACAGCGCCCCGGAGCAGCCTTCATACACCAAGCCTCCACAGTAGGCATCGCATATGTCTTGTCCGAGTCCGGGTTCGGGGCATTGGCCTTGCCAGTTTACGCAGACCCAGCAGCCGCTCATTGCTGCCGCTGGCGTCGGGGCGACGAGACCAAACATCGCCATCGCGGCCACCACACATAGCTGGAACAGCCGATGAAACCCTTGCATTGCGCACGCTCCTCTTGATTGGTCGCCGGATCTGAAACCACCTGCAGGGCTCCGCTTGGGGCAATTGGGGTTGGTAAACATGTTGCAGCGCCAGCGGCGCGCCAGATCAGTTTTGTCGCAACGCCGTATGATTTCGTCACCGACTGGCAATCCAGTATTCCACCCGGTACGATCTTCTGAGCGGTCGGAAGTGGGCTACTTAGACCGCCCGAGCTGCGAAGCTGTGAGCGTCAAACAATGCCCCCCGCTAGCCTCCCCGGAGTGCTCCTTTTCACCGATGACCTGCGTCTCGTGCAGGAACTCGACGCCGTGTTCGCGAACTCTGCTGCGCTCTCCGTCAGCAGCATCACCGAGCTGAACCGCATTGGCGGGCGAGACCAACAAGGGGTGGCGCTCTTCGTGGCAGACGGCCGCGAATCGGCATCGTTGGCGACCACCTTCATCCGCCTCTCCCGGGCAGTACGCCAGCACCCGCCTGCGCGTGGTGTGTTGATCACATCACTCCACGACCTGACGCGTCCTGAAGGAAGGCGGGTTGTCAGCGATGAGGGAAGGATTCTGCTCGTTATTGAGGGCGAAGTCGCCGGAATCTTGATCCGCACCCATTTCGCGGATCCGTCCGGCACAACTGCGGCAGCCGACGCACATGCGCGGCTGCGGGCCCGCTTGCCGGATCTGCTGCATCCGTTCCTGAACGCCGTGTTTAGCCACGGCCCTACCCACGCAACGGTGGAAAGCGTCGCGGCTGTGCTAGGCATATCGCGCCAAACGCTCTCGCGCCAATTCACCAGGCTTGCGCTACCGCCGCCAGGGACGTTGCTCGACCTTTGCTGCTCGATCTACGCCGCCGAACTCATTGTCACATGGCACACCGCGGCCTCAGCGGTCACCAAGCTTCTCCACTTCAAGACCGAAACGGCGTTTCGCGCAATGATCAGGCGGACCCTTGGCGCGACACCGGCGGCCTTGTCACGCGCCAGCAAGAGAAGGGGAATCGACGGGCGCGATAGAGCGGTGGGCAGAGTACCACCTAGTAGCACACACGCGCCTTCAGAGAGAGAGAGAGAGAGAGAGAGAGAGAGAGAGAGAGAGAGAGAGAGAGAGAGAGAGAGTTACTGCGTCGACTAGAACTGGTTTCTAAACCCTCGCTCGGTCGTTTGAGAGGCAACGGGCCTCTCACCGAGCGAGGTGGGGATGAAGGTGGAGCTCACGGATGCGCAGTGCCCCTCCGCCGACGGCAGGATCGCCTTCGCGCGCTGCACGAGGCTGTGCGGCAGCGAGCGCGACTGCGCCCACGTCGTCAGCTCGACGCGTTCGACATCCGACAGCGTGAGTTCGAACCGGCGGGGACGACCGATCGGCATAGCGGCTCCGGGAGAGGTATGCCCGGAGACGCTGCAAGCTTAATGCCAGTAACTAACGGGACACTACACTAGCCTGCTATGGCGTCGTGCCTGACGCACCCTTGAGCCACCGGTCGAACCAGGCCCGTTCGTTGAGCATCCGGTGCACCACGTTCCAGTTGCCGCTGATGGAGTGCGGCATGCCGTCGTAGCGGATCATCTTCGCGGGCACGCCGTTCTTCTTGAGCGCCACGAACAGCTGCTCGTTCTCCGAGAATGGCACGCGCTGGTCGATCTCGCCGTTGATGAACAGGGTGGGCGCCTTCGCCTTGTCGGCGTACGTGAGCGGTGACTGCCGGATCATGATTTCGCGCGCCTTCGGGTCCCACGGTGCGCCGAGGAACTCGGTCTCCTTGGTGCGCGGGATGTCGGCATTTCCGTAATCGCTCGTCCAGTTCACGATCCCCGCGCCGGAGGCCGCCGCGGCGAACCGGTCCGGGTACTGCGTGATGAGCCAGTTGGTCATGAACCCGCCGTACGAATGGCCGATGCTCGCCACACGCTTCCGGTCGAGGTTGAAGTGCGCGAGCGCGTAGTCCACGCCCGCCATCACGTCCTGGCCGTCCTTCGTGCCCCACGCGCCCCACGTCCCCCACAAATGCTGCTCGCCGTAGCCGGTGGAGCTGCGGAAGTTCACTTCGAGCACGGCGTACCCGTTCGCCGCCAAGTACTGGTTCTTGAAGTTGAGGCCGTACTGGATGGCGCTGTGCGGCCCGCCGTGGTTGCTCACGATGAGCGGATACGGTGCGCCACCCGTGCGATAGCCATACGGCAACGTGAGCCATCCCTCGACCGGCCATCCGTCGGCGCTCTTGAACTGGAGCCGCCGCGCCTCGCTGAACGCCACCTCGCGCGTGAAATCGTCGAACACGTGCGTGAGCTGGCGCTCGTTCGACCCGTCGAGGTTGGCGCTCCAGAGCTCGGCCGGAGCGTCGAACGTGTTCACCGTGTACGCCATGCGCCCGTGCGCGAGGTCAAGCTGCAGGTCGCCGATGCGGCGCTCGCCCTTCGTCACCTGCTCCACCGCGCCGCCGGCGGCCGCGACGCGGAAGAGGTGCACCGTCCCGCCCACACCACCGGTGAAATAGACGTACCTGGAATCCGGGCTCCACTGCGCGCCGCTCGGCAGGTAGTCCCAGTCGGCGGTAAGGTTGCGCTCGGCGCCACCGGCTGCGGGAAGGAGGACGAGGTCGGTCGCGCCGCCGTGGTTCAGCCTGTGTGCGATGACGTAGTCCGTTGTGAGCTGGCGCGTGGCGAGGATCCACTTCCCGTCGGGCGACAGCCCCGCGCCCTCGTAGTCGTGATCCGTGCTCGGCGACACTCGACGCACCCTGCCCCGCATTCCGTCGAGCGTCACGGCCCAGACCTGCGAGCAGCCGTAGGACCGCTCCTCGCGGTACAGCGAGTCCGCGGTGAAGTAGATGGTATGGCTGTCGGCGCCCCACTGCACGCCGGCGGGCCGCAGGCCGAGCGACGTGACCTGCTGTTCCGCCCCTCCGTTCCGGCCCACGCTCGGCGCAACGAAGATCTCCTGCGGCGGGTTCACCTGCGGGTCCTTCGCATTTGGCAACGGGAAGGCCTGGCCGTCGCGATGGAAATCGAGCCAGTCGAACTCCACGCCCTTGAACCGCTCGCGATGCCGCTTCTCGAAATCCGTCTCGGCGGCCGGCGCGGGCTTTGGCGGCGGCGTGTCGCGGACCACGAAATACCACGCACCGTCGGGGCTCTGGACCTCGGTTCCCGCGGCGTTCCCGCGGCCGCCGCGACCTCCTCCACCGCGGCCGCCTCGTCCTCCGCGACCGCCCGCCGCGGGCGTGCCGCCGATCTCGACGCTGTCCGGGTTCGCCGGGTCGAGGGTGGCCGGCTGGCCGTCCTGCGTGAACACGAGCCGGCCGTCGTCGCGCCACCAGGGAATTGCGGCGTTCACCCCCTCCTTGCTGACGCGGCGCGCCGCGGCCGCCCCGTCAAAGGGCGCCAGCCACACTTCCGTGGCCGACCCGTTCGAGACTTCCACCCGCGTGCTCACCGTGAAGGTCACCCAGCGCGCATCGGGCGAGAGCGCGACGGATCCGATGGACTTCAGGCGGTAGTAGTCCTCGATGGCGAGCGGCCGCCGCGCAGGCGCCTGCGCCTGCGCCAGCGCCGGCACGGCGACGGCGACGGCTAGGGCCCGGGCGACGGACCGGGCGACGGACCGGGCGACGGACCGGGCGACAGCCGCGCGCACGAGGGTTGCGTTGGGCATCCGCGGCGAGCTCCAGCTATGGCACGACGGTCGGCTTCTTCGGCTCGTTCGCGTGCTTCACGTACAGGTCGAGCCACGCTACCCAGCGCGCCCACTGGTCGAGATCCGACTCCTTCGTCGCCGGCCCGTGGTCCTCGTACGGGTACATGTAGAGCGACGCGACCTTCCCGTTGGCCCGCAGGGCCTGCATCATGCGGATCGAGCTGATCGGGTCGGTGCCGACGTTCTGGTCCTCGATCGAGTGGTACATCAGCACGGCGCCCTGGATCTTGTCTGCGTAGAAGAACGGCGACATCTCCTGGTACGTCTTCTGCGCCTCCCAGAAGTCGCGCCGTTCGCTCTGGAACGCGGTGGGCGTGAGTGACCGGTTGTACATGCCGTCGCCCGCGATGCCGGCCTTGAAGAACGGCGTGTGCGCCAGCGCGTTCATCGTGCTGAACGCGCCGTAGCTGTGCCCGCCGATGCCGAGCCGCGACCGGTCGATGTACCCCTGCTTGTCGAGCTCGTCGATCACCGCCGCGAGGTTCATCACCAGGTCGGAGACGTAGTTGTCGTTCATCCGCCCGTTCTCGCCCACGATGGGCGGGTCGAAGTTCGCCACGGCGTAGCCGAGTTGCGTGAGGTACTCGATGGTCCGCGGGCCGCCGCTCGGGAACGTGTTCACGTTCTCGGTGCGGAGCGTGCGGTCGTAGTTCTCCTGGCTCGTATACTCGTACGGATAGAACCAGAACATCGCCGGGAGCCGCGTGCCCGCCGTGTAGTCGGCCGGGAGCGTGAGCCGTACGATGAACGAGAACCCGTCGGCGCGCTTCACGTTGATGCGCTTCCGGATCGCGTTGGTGAACTCCGGCGTGTAGTCCTTGTTGTCCGTCAGCTTCGTCATCGTGCCGGCCTTCATGTCGCGCAGGTAGAAGTCCGGCACCTCCTTCGGCGACTGCCGGCTGACGATGGCGCGCGAGAAGTCGTCGTCGAGGGCGGCGGTCACGGCCTCGACCGCGTCGGGGGCGCCTTCGAAGATCCGCGACTTGGTACCGGTCTTGACGTCCACGCGGTCCACGAACGAGCGCGGCGCGTTCTTCAGAAAGTCCGGATGGTACTGCGTGCCGGTCAGGAACACCGCGCCGTCGGACGACACCATCGCCACCTGCCCGCCCTGCGCGCCGCGCTTGAGCATCATCGCGCCCGGGTTGGCGTAGAACCGCAGCGAGTCGTCGGGCTGGGCGCCGCCACGCCCGCCGCCCCCGCCGGCTCCGCCTCGACCTCCACCGCCGGCCGTGAACGTCGGGTCCCATGCGCGCTGCCTGACCACCGTGTGCTTCTCTGACGGGTTCGACAGGTCCACGTGGTAGATCTCGCCCTGGCTGTTCGCGGTGGTCGCGACGAAGAGCTGCTTGCCGTCGTCGGTGAAGGCCAGCGCGCTGATGGGGCCGTCGGCCTGGTAGACCGTCGCGGTGTCCCCCGCGCCGAAGGGCGGAGTCCACTTCACCACCCGCTCGCGACGTGCACCGCCCGGCGCGCCACCGCGGCCGCCGCGGCCACCGGCCGCCGCACCCGCACCATCGGCACGTCCGCCGCCATTCGCGCCGGAATCACCCGGCACGTAGTACATCCCCGGCCCCGCGGGCATCCACGCGAGCAGGCGCTTGCCCGGGATCCCGCCGCCGCCGCGCCCGCCGAACCCGGCGCCGGCCTGCGTGGAGTCCGGCATCTCGCGGAGCGGCCGCTTCTGCAACTCGGCCACCGCCCGGCCGTTGGCGTCCCAGATCTGTTCCACGTTGCCGAAGCTCGTGTACTGGACCATGTACGAGAACGGCTCCAGCATCGTGCTCACCCGGAAGAACTGGCCGTCGGGCGAGGCATCCACGCTCTGGATCATCGCCGGGGCGCCGACCTTCCTCGCGACCTTCGTCTTGACGTCGATCACGGCGAGCTGGCCGGTTGCGTAGTACTTGAGCTGGTCGAACTCCCACGGCTCGCTCATCAGGCTCGCGAACTGCCGCTGCGGCGACTTGACCGGGTCGAGCCATGTCTGCACGCGCGGACCCGTGGCGATGGCCGGCTGCTTCGGCTCCGGCCCGCGGCCGTCCGGAATGAGCACGACGATCACGCTCTTGCCGTCGGCCGTCCAGTCCACGCCCGTGACGAGCGTCGCCAGCAGCGGCGTCTTCGCGTTGGTCACCTGGGCGGACTTCCCGGTGGCGACGTCGGCCACGTACACGTGCGACGCGGCGTCGAAGTTCGCGATGTACGCCAGCTGCTTCCCGTCCGGCGACCAGGCGGGATTGCTCACCGTGGCGCCCTTCGGCACTTCGATGGACGTGGACTTGCCCGTCACCGCGTCGATGAGCGACAGGCCGGTGCTCCCCCGCGTGGTGAGCGTGCGCGCCCGATTCGCCTTCGGGTCCACCTGCAGGCCGCCGTAATAGTTGTGCGGCTTGCCGAAGTCCTCGACGCTCGGCAATCCCTCGCTTTCCTGCTTGAGGAAGTGCCGGCGGTCGGGGCTCGCCGTCGACAGCTGGATGTTGAGGTGCCGCGGCGCCGTGACGAGCTTCGCGATCACTTCCGGCGGCGCCTGGTATCCCTCCTTCACGAGGAGGGCGCGGTCGGCGGCCATCTGCGCGGCTGCATCGCCGTTCTGGGCGGAGAGGGGAGCCACGGCCAGCAGGACCGCGGCCAGGGTGCGCCCGATCAGGCGCAGTGGGGTGGAGGGCGTCATGGGATTCCTCGGGGTCGCCGCAGCGGTGGATGCGGTCTCCGAACTTACGCCGGACGGCCGCCGGTCGCTGCCTCGCCCCGGCCTCGCCCTGGCAGTACCATCCAACCGCACCTCGTCCCCCGGTTCGCCATGCCCACTGAACGCCTGTACTACACGGATGCCTACCTCACGGAATTCGACGCCCGGGTCACCGCGATCGACGGCGCCCGCGTCCAGCTCGACCGTTCCGCATTCTACCCGACCTCCGGCGGGCAGCAGTTCGACACCGGCACCTTGGGCAATGTCCCGGTGGTGGACGTGGTGGATGACGGCGACGCCGTGACCCACGTCCTCGCGACGCCACCGGGCTTTGCCGCGGGCGACCCGGTCACGGGATCCGTGAACCGCGCCCGGCGGATCGACCATATGCAGCAGCACACCGGGCAGCACCTGCTGTCGGCGCTGTTCGAGGACCTGTGCCGCGCCCCCACCGTGAGCGTGCACTTTGGCGACGCGACGTGTACGCTCGACGTGGACGCCGCGATCTCACGCGACGCGGCCGCACGGGTGGAGGCGCACGCGAACGTCATCGTGGCGGAGAACCGGCCGGTGACCGTGTCGTTCGAGGACGCGGCGGCCGCCACGGGCCTGCGCAAGGCCAGCGACCGCTCCGGCACCCTGCGCATCGTGACGATCGGCGCGCTGGACCGAAGCGCCTGCGGCGGCACGCACGTCCGCGCCACGGGCGAAATCGGCCCGGTGCTCGTCCGCCGCCTCGAGAAGTACAAGGCCCTCACGCGCGTGGAGTTCCTGTGCGGCGCCCGCCCCGTGGCGCGGGCGCGGGCCGACTACGACGCGCTCACGGCGATGGCCGCGGCACTCTCGGCCGGCATCGACGAGCTTCCCACGCTGGTCGCATCGAACGCGGAGTCGCTGCGCGCGCTGCAGTCGGAGCGCAGG
This sequence comes from Gemmatimonadota bacterium, assembly GCA_034716715.1. GTDB lineage: Bacteria > Gemmatimonadota > Gemmatimonadetes > Gemmatimonadales > Gemmatimonadaceae > Fen-1231. The sequence goes on from JAYEKC010000225.1 coordinate 13,293, forward strand.
AAGCTGGCCGAGGCGCTCGCCACCCATCGGGCCCGCGACCTCCATGGAGCCGCGGCGCCGGACGCCGGCGGCGTCCGGCGCATCGTCGTCGAGTCGGCCTCGCCCGACGAACTGCGCGCCCTTGCCCACGCGGTCGCGGCGCTCGAGCGCGCGGTGTTCATCGGCACGTGCGGTGCGCCGCCTACGGTCGTGGTGTCGGCCTCGCCGGACAGCGGGGTGAACGCCGGGAGCACGCTCAAGGCGGCCCTGGCAGCCCACGGTGGACGCGGCGGCGGCAACGAGAAGGTCGCGCAAGGCACGGTCGCCGAGCGCTCGACCCTGCCGGCGCTCGTCGCCGCCCTATCGGGTTGACCCGGCGCACCGGGCCAGGATGGCCTGCGGCGCCGATGCGTGGGGGAACAAAGCATAGGCCTGCGTCGCGTTGTGGTACGCGAGGCGACACAGGCCGCGACCGGCGAGGAGCTCGGCGGCGCGCAGCTGGATGCGGTACGACCCTGGATCGTAGGTCGCGGCGGCACGCACGCCATCGAGCGTGCCGGTGGAGTAGAGCCGCATTGCCCGGATCTTGCCCGCCGTCATTGCCGCGAACCCGAGCCACGCCACGGCCATCGCCCCGGCGATGTAGGTGCGCCCCCGCGCCGACGCCGTGGACGTTCGCACCGGGCGTCCGGCGGGAATCAGGGCGCCGGCCGACGCCCAGATCAGCACGGTGGGAAACGCGAGGAGCGACACGGCGTCGAACATGCCTTCGCATGCGGCCACGAGCACGATGCTTCCGCCGGCAAGCGCGGCGAGCCGGTCGCGCGACGAATAGACCGAATCGCGCCATCCCCGCCACGAGTTCATCAGGAGCACGAGCACGAGGGCGGCCAGGGCGAGCGTGGCGGGAATGCCCCGCTCCGACAGCGCCGCCACCCAGTCGCTGCTCGGCCACGGATTCGAGGCCATGCCCGTCGCGTCCGAGAGCGACGGATCGTCGCGCGACGCAACCGCGGGGTACTCCGCCGCCCAGTTGCCGGGGCCGACGCCAAGCAGCGGGTGCGCGCGGGTGAGCTTGATCGAGTTGGTGTACTGGCGCAGCCGCCCGGCGCCGCTGCCCTCGCGGTAGTTCACCACGCCGCGCACGGAATCGAGGTACGGCGAGTCGCTGCGCCAGTCGAGGGTGTTCGGGATCACGAGCGCCAGCACGATGCCGGTGGCCAGCGCCGCCAGCACCACACGGCCGCGTCGCGGCACGACGGCCGCGCGCGTCACGTCGCGCGAACGCCAGGCCACCGCGCCAGCTACCACGAGCCACACGGCGAGCGCGAGCCATGCCGCCCGCGTGCGCGACAGCACGAGCACGGCGGTGTTCCCCAGCAGCCCCGCGGCGCCAAGCACGATCCCGGTCGCACCGCCGGCCGTGGCCGTGATCCAGATGAGCAGCGGCACCGCCAGCGCGGCCACGTGGGCCACGAAGTTACGGTTCCCAAGCGTGCCGCCCGGCGCCCGGTTCGTCGCGAACACCGTCCAGTCGAACCCATACGCCTGGGCCAGCGCGCTCGCCGACGCGGCGGTCGCGGCGACCGCGAGGATCACGGCCACGTGGCGTCCCCTGCCCGCTGCCCGCAACGCGGCGCCCGCCCAGAACATCGCGGCGCCCCCGCCCGTGATGGCGAGGGCGCGCAGCGCGTGCCACCCGCTCGTCGCCCCGATGCCCGACGCGACCGACATCGCCACCCATGCCAGAAGGAGCAGGTCGGCGACCGACCATCGTCGCGGGCCGCGGCGCGAGGCGAGCACCACCGCCGCGACGCCGGCGCCCACTTGGAGGGCGAGTTCCTTCGGGAGGAAGAACCGGTCGAGGTCGAACGACCGGAACGTCGTCGCGGCGAGCGCGCCACCGACCGCGGCGACCGCGATCGCCGCGACCAGCGGCCCCGTCGCGATGCGCGACTCGCCTGCGGCGGTGGCGGGGGCGTCCGGCTCGTCCACGTGCGGAATGTCGCCCGGCCGCACCCGGTGGGCAAAGCCCCCGGCATCCGGACCCTGCGTGACTACATTTCAGGCATCGACTATCCGCGGCTCGGGGGCCCGACATGGCGATGTACGACGACAAGAAGATCCAGAACCTCGTCAAGAAGATGGCCAAGCAGGCACGGCCGAAGTCGGAGTTCGCGAAGACCTACGACAAGACCGCACCGCAGCGCGTCACGGACGAGAACGACCTGGAGCGCGACAAGTTCTTCAAGGAGATGAAGCGCCGCGACTTCTAGGCGGCCGCCGCGCGCCGGAGTGAGCGACCCGGCGCCCCCGGTGGTCAGCGCGTCCGCAGCAGGGCGCGCACCGAATCGGGCGAACCGTCCGTGGGCGCCGGCGCAACGCCGAGCAGCGCCGCCAGCAGGGAGTACACGTGCACGTTCCCGAGCGCCGGCACCCGCACGCCGCGCCGCAGCCCGGGCCCCTCGGCGACGAGCACGCCACCCATCGACGGCAGCAGGTTGTCGTACCCGTGCACGCCCAGGCTGCGCTCGGGCCCGCGCGCTCGCGTCGAGATGCTCCAGCCTTCATCGGCGATGCCCACCAGGGCGGTGATCCGCGGGTTCGCACGGAAGTGGAGGCGCGCCGGGACGTCCGCCTTGCGATAGACGGCCAGGTGCGGGTGCGCGCCGTGGAGGTGCTCGTACACGTACCGTTCGCGACCCGGTTTGGGCCGGATCGTCGCCACGGGCGACCAGTCGATCACATCGAGGCTGTCGAGCGACACGTAGTCGTCGAGGTAGACCGTCTGCGCCGGCGTCGCCGCCGCCATGCCGTGGTCCGACACGATCACGAGGTTGACGCGATCGGTCATGCCCAGCTGGGCGATGCCGTCCACGAGCGCGCCCACGGCGCTGTCCACGGCGGCGATCGCCGTGTCCGTGCGGGCGCCGTCGGGTCCCACGGCGTGCGACGCCGCGTCCACATCGCTGAAATACGCCGTCATGAAGTCCGGCACGCTGTCCGCCGGCAGCGCGAGCCACGCCAGCAGCTGCCGCACCTCGCCCGCGCGCGAGAGTGCGCCGTCGAACGGCGCGTACCACGTGGGCCGGTGCCCGGCGATCTCCGCCTCGTCGCCCGGCCATTGGTACGCGTAGGCGCGCAGGCCGTGCTTCACCGCCGTCACCCAGATCGGCTCGCCGCCGAACCAGCGCCCGTCGCGCACGGCCGGGCTGTTGCCCGTGGCAAAGCGCCCGAGCGTTGAATCCCACATCACGTTGGCGACGATTCCGTGGTGCTCGGGACGGAGCCCCGTGACCAGCGTGTAATGGTTGGGATACGTCTTGCTCGGGAACGACGGCACGAGCCGCTCCGCCCGTACGCCGCGCGCACCGACGGCGCGGATGTGCGCCGCCGACGGCCGGTCCACGTAATCCCAGCGAAACGCGTCGATCGACATCAGGATCGTCACGTTCCCCCGTGCAGGAGCAGGCGCGGATCCGCGGTGCCCGGTATTCGGCCCGGCACCGCGGCCGGGGCCGCGGGCGCCAGCCATGGCCGCCGCCGCCATCGCCAGCACCGCAGCGCCGCGCGCCGCCCTATGCATCGGTCGCCGCCTCCTCGAGCGACAGCATGCGGCGCAGTACCTTGCCGATCATCGATTTGGGAAGCGATTCGCGGAACACCACGCGCGCCGGAACCTTGTAGAACGCCAGGTGCTGCTTGCAGAAGGCGCGCAGGTCGGCTTCCGTGGCCCGCATGCCGTCGCGAAGGACCACGAACGCCACGGCAATCTCGCCCCGCGCGGCGTCGGCGAAGCCCCGGACGCCCACGTCGGCCACCGCCGGATGCTTCGCCAGTGTCTCCTCCAGTTCGCGCGGCCACACCTGCATGCCGTTCGCCTTGATGAGGTCCTTCTTCCGGTCCACGATGTACAGGTAACCATCTGCGTCGAGGTAGCCGAGGTCGGCCGTGTGCAGCCAGGTGTGTCCGTCGGCGTGGCGCACCAGCATCGCGTCCGAGGCGTCGGCATCGTTGAAGTAGCCGCGCATGATCTGCGGCCCGCGCACGAGGATTTCCCCCACCTCGCCGTCGGGCAGCGCCCTCGTCGCGTCGTCCACGTCCACGATCCGGACGTGCACGTCGGGAAGCGGCAGGCCCACGGAGCCCGGCCGGCCTTCGCCCTCCACCGGGTTGGCGCACCCGGCGATGAGCGACTCGGTGAGGGCCCACGCTTCCGTGATCCGCGCGCCAGTCGTCTCCTCGAACCGCCGCCGGGTCTCGGCCATCAGCGGCGCCGACCCGCAGGCGCAGAGCTTCAGCGAACGGAAGTTCGCCTTCCCGCTCCTCACATCGGGGTGGTTGAGGAGCGC
>JAYEKC010000226.1:0-3451 GCA_034716715.1 Gemmatimonadota bacterium
CGCCACGTGCGGTCCTGGTCCGTCAGCGCGACGATCGGCACGGTGGGGCGGCGCCCGGCCACCACGCGAGCGCTGAACCCGCTCTTCGTGAACACGATCACGCAGCGCGCCCCGATGAGGCGGACGGCGGTGACGGTGGCGGACGCGATCGTCTCCTCGATGCCCGCGGTGCCGGGCTCGAGGCGGTCCAGCCCGACGCCACGGGCCACCGGGTAGGTCTCGGCCGCCGCCGCGATGCGGTGCATCGCCTCGGCGGCGAGCACCGGGTACTGCCCGGAGGCCGTCTCGGCCGAGAGCATCACCGCGTCGGTGCCGTCGAGCACCGCGTTGGCGACGTCGTTGGCCTCGGCGCGCGTGGGGCGCGGGTGCTCGATCATCGACTCGAGCATCTGCGTGGCGGTGATCACGGGCCGGCCGTAGCGCTGGGCCAGGGCGATGATCCGCTTCTGCTCGAGCGGCACGCGCTCGAAGGGGAGTTCCACGCCGAGGTCGCCGCGCGCCACCATCACCGCGTCCGAGACGCGGAGGATGGCCTCGATCCGGTCCACGGCGCTGTCCTTCTCGATCTTCGCCACGATCAGCATGCCCTTCGGGAGCAGCGCGCGCAGCTCCTCCACGTCTTCTGATCGCCGAACGAAGCTCAGCGCGACGTACGCCACGTCCTGGGCGACGGCGAAGGTGATGTCGTCGCGATCCTTGTCGGTGAGCGACGGGGCGGAGACGTCGGTGCCCGGCAGGTTCATCCCCTTGTGCGACGTGATGCGGCCGCCGTGCACGGCGCGCACCCGCACGCGGTTCCCGGTGACAGTGAGGACGGTGAACTCCAGCAGGCCGTCGTTCACGAGCACGCGGCCCCCGGCGCGCACGTCACGGGCCATGTCGTCGTACGTGACCGGGACGTCGTGCCCCGACGCTTCGTGCTCGGGCGCGAAGGTGAGCTCCTCGCCGTCGGCCACGTCGAGGGGCGCGTCGAGCGCGCCGATACGGATGCGCGGCCCCTGCAGGTCGGCCAGGATGGCGACCGGCTGCCCTGCCTCATGTGCCACGCGACGCACCGCCGCGATGACCCGGGCGTGGTCGTCGTGCGTGCCGTGCGAAAAGTTGATCCGCGCGACGTTCATCCCCGCGTCCACGAGGGCGCGGATGGTTCCCGGGTCGGACGACGCCGGACCCAGGGTGCAGACGATCTTGGTGCGGGCGTGTGTCACGAGGGGCGACGGCGGGCTCGGGGTGGGACGACCGCCTCCCGGCCGCTCATCCGGCCGACGAACGGGCGGCGCCGGACGACCGGCCGAGGGTGCCCATCTTGCGTTCGATGCCGGTGAGGAGCGAGTCGAACGATTTCTGGAAGGCGTCGAGCCCCTCCACGAGCAGCTTGTCGGTGACGGCGTCGATGGAGATGCCGAGCGCCTCGATGGCCGCGAGCGACTCCCGGGCGGCATCGACGTCGGCATCCACGGTGCGCGCCACGCGGCCGTGGTCGCGGAACGCGTCGAGCGTCGCCGGGGGCAGCGTGTTGACGGTGTGGGGACCGATGAGCGCCTCGACGTACTTCACGTCGGAGTACTCCGGGTTCTTGGTGCCGGTGCTCGCCCACAGCGGGCGCTGGGCGCGGGCGCCGCGTGACGCGAGGGCCTCCCACCGCGAACCGGCGAACCGCTGCTGGAACAGGGCGTACGCAAGGCGCGCGTTCGCCACCGCGGCGGCGCCGCGCCGCAGCAGCGCCGCCGGCGTGCCGATCGCCTCGAGCCGCTTGTCCACCTCGGAGTCGACGCGGCTCACGAAGAAGCTCGCCACCGAGGCGACGCGTCCGAGCGGCGCGCCGGCGGCCGCGCGCTCCTCGAGGCCCGCCAGGTAGGCGTCGACCACGTTCGCGTAGGCCGCGCATGAGAAGAGCAGCGTCACGTTCACGTTGATGCCGTCGGCGATGAGGCGGCGCAGCGCCACGCACCCCGCGGGCGTCCCCGGCACCTTGATCATCACGTTGGGGCGGTCCACGGTACGCCACAGGCGGTGGGCCTCCTGCACGGTCCCGTCGGCGTCGTGGGCCGCGCCCGGCGAGACCTCGATGGACACGAAGCCGTCGGCGCCGCCGGCGCCGTCGTACACGCCGCGGAACACGTCGCAGGCCGCGCGCACGTCGTCGGTCTCCACCGCCTCGAAGATGGCCCACGGCGTCCGGCCGCCGGCGAGCGTCGCAAGCTGCGCGTCGTACGCGCTGCCCTGCGCGAGCGCCTTCTCGAAGATGGTCGGGTTGGACGTCATCCCGGTCAGGGCGTCGGCGCCGATGCGGCGCGCGAGCTCGCCCGACTGGACGAGCGTCCGGTCGATGTAGTCGAGCCAGATGGACTGGCCGGCCGCGTGGAGCGCGTGCAGCGGGGTCTGCGTCATCGGGAAGTTCCGGCGTGGCGTGTGGACGCGGCGCGCGGGGCGCGCAGAACGGTTCCCCGAAATATACTCGACGCTCCGCACGCCTCGCGTGCGGACGTCATCCCACCACGCGCCCGCGCCAGGCGGCGAGGGTTGCCGTGAGGGCGGCAACGTCCGCGGGCTTGACGAGGAAGTCCGAGGCGCCGGCGCGGGCGGCGGACTCCCGCGTGGCCGCGTCATCGTGGCCGCTGAGGATGAGGACCGGAATCCCGGCGCAGTCGGCGCGGCCCCGAACCTCGACGACGAGGTTGAGCCCGCTCTCGTCGCCCACCTCGACGTCCACCACCATCAGGGCCGGCCGGGCGGCGGCGAGGGCCGCGCGGAAGGCGTCGGCGTGCCCGGTGAGCACGGGTGACAGGCCGGCCGCCGCGGCGGCCACGCCGACCACGGCGCGCACGACGGGGTCGTCGTCGAGGATCAGCACCGTCACGGGCGGTGCGGCGCCGGCGGCACCGGCGATGCCGGAAGCGCCTGTGTTGCCGAGCCGTTCGATGGCGTCGAGCACGGCGGACGCCCCGGCATCCACCGTCACGCGGGCGCGCGGCGCCGCGCCGGCCGCAGGCGGAGGCGCGGCCGCCGACCCACCCACCCCGGTGGGGGCCGGCACGATCTCCACGAGGAGGGCCGGCGCCAGGCCCGGATGCTCCGGCGCCGGCGTGAACGCGACGACCGCGAACGGGGCACCGTCGGCCAGCGCCTCGTCGAGGTCCTCGGGGGCGACGCGTTCCGCCACGTACCCGCGCCCGGCCGCCTCGGCCGCGACGCCGGCCGCGAACTTGTCGCGCAGTCCCAGCAGCCACACGCACCGGGCCGTTGCGCGTGGCACGACCGCGCCCGCACTGAAGAGCGGGCGCGCGGCCGCCACGAACGTCGCGAGCACGTGGGCGCGGCGGTCGCGGTCGAGCGCGGGGTCGGCGAGCCACCGGCGCGCGACCGCCTCCATCGCGGCGGCCATCCTCCCCGCCCGGGCGAAACCGAACGTCCCGGCGCTCCCGTTCAGGCGGTGCGCGCAGCGGCGCAC
>JAYEKC010000227.1:0-3441 GCA_034716715.1 Gemmatimonadota bacterium
TGGGTCAGGCGTCGTCGAACTCGTCGGCCTTGCGGGTGGCGATGAGGTCGCGCTCGCGCGCGTCGGGATCGCGCACGGCGAGCAGCTTGATGGTCTCGCCCGCGTAGCAATCGAATGCCTTGCCGACGCCGCGCTTGAGGACGATCTCGTGGCCGTCCTCGAACCGGAGCACCACGTTCGGATAGTCGGCGTTGAGGTACTTCTTGCGCAGCTTCTTCGGAGCGGTGGGCATCGCGTGGCGTCTCGAGTGAAGTAGGCGAACCGGAGCCGCCCCGAAGCTACGCGGCGAACGGTGTCGCTGCCAGAGGCCGCGCGGTCACGTCACCACCGGGCGGCTCGCCTCGTGGGCCTTCCACGCGCCGCTCGCGAGGATGTCGTCCACCTCGGCCACGACGCGCTCGATCTCCTCGTCGGCGGTGTAGAAATGCGGTGCCACGCGGATGCCCGCGCCCGGCCGGTAGTCGATGACGACGTCGCGCCGGAGCAGTTCCTGCGCCACTTCGGCGGCGTGGGGCACGTCGAAGGCGACCGTTCCGCCGCGGCGCGCCGGGTGGCGCGGCGCCGAGACGGCGTAGCCGCGCTCGTCGGCGAGCGCGATGAGGCGGGCCGTCTGCCGCTCCGACTTGGCGCGGATGGCCTCCACGCCGGCGCGCCGCACGATGCGCGGGCCCTCGGCCGCCGCGTATAGCGCGGGGATGTCGGGCGTGCCGCCGAGCCACCGGGCGGCCCCCGCGGCGAAATCCATCTGGTCGTCGAACGCAAACGGGCGGCGGTGCGCGAGCCATCCAGTCAGTGCCGGCGCGAGTTCGCCGGTCGCCTCCGGCCGCGCCCAGAGGAAGCAGCCGCCGGGTCCGCCGCAGAGCCACTTGAGCACGCCGCCGGTGAGGAAGTCTGCGCCGAGGGCGCGCACGTCCACCGGCATCACGCCCACGGAGTGGAAGGCGTCGAGCGACACCAGCGCCCCCATGTCGTGCGCGCGCCGCGCCACGCGCGCCACGTCCACGACGTACGCGCTGCGGAACAGCACGTGCGAGATGGCCACGAGCCGCGTGCGCTCGTCGATGGCCGCGCACAGCCGGTCGGCGTCGATGCCGAGGCCGTCGTCACTGGGCACGACGACGACGCGCGCTCCCAGCCGCGTGGCGAGCCGGTCGTAGACGTACCGCACGGACGGGAAGTCGAGGGCGGTCATCACGATGGTGTCGCGCGGCGGCGCGTACTCCAGCGCCGAGAGCGCGACCGCCTGCGCCTGCGTCACGTTCGGCAGCATCGCCACCTCGCCGTGCGCCGCGCCGATGAGGGGCGCGATCTCGTTGCCCACCGCGAGCGGCATCTTCCACCACGCCTCGGCCCAGGCCCGCACACCACGGTCGGCCCACAGGTCCACGTATTCGGCGAGGCGGTCGGGCACCGTGCGCGGCATCGCCCCGAGCGAGTTGGACACGAGGTACGTGCACCGCTCGAGGATCGGGAACTCGCGGCGGAACGCGAGGAGCGGGTCGGTCACGCCGCGGCCCGCCGTATCCGCAGCGCGCGGAGCGGGTACAGCGCCACCGCGACGACCAGCGCGATGCCCATCGCGCGGAACTCGTGGAACGTGATGGTGGAGAGCAGCGCCACGATCGCGGCGGAGGCCAGCCACGGAATGGCCGCCCCGCCGGGCAGGCGGAACGGCTCGCGCTCGAGGCGCACGTTGCGCCGCCGCAGGCCGATCACGGCGAGGCAGCACAGCAGGTACATGAGCAGCGCGCCGATGTTCCCGAGGATGAGCAGCGACTCGAACGTTCCGGACGCGGCCATCAGGAACACCACGGCGCCGTACGCCACGATCGCGTTGGCCGGCACGTGCGTGCGCGGCGACACGCGGGCGAGGTACGACGGGAGGAACCCGTCCCGGGCCAGCGCGAAGACGCTGCGCGGCACGGCCAGCATCATGCCCGACGTGTGGGCCACCATCGAGATCGCCGCGCCCGCGATGAGCATCAACTCGGCCCACCGGCCGAACGCCGCGCCCGCGGCAGCGGCGAGCGGCGCGTCGCGGTGGTCCATCAGCGCGGCGCCGAGGATGCCCTGCGCCGATTGCTGCACGGCGAGGTACACCAGCGTCACGACGCCCACGGCGAGGTAGATCGCGCGCGGCACGGTGCGGGCCGAGTCGCGCACCTCGCCGCTCGGCACCAGCGCCGACTCCACGCCGAAGAACGCGAACATCATCGTCATCGTCGTGCGCGTGAGCGTGCCCGCGGGCGGCATGCCCGGCCACGCCAGGTTCGCCGCCTTCACGGCGAACAGACCGAAGATGCCGAGGAACAGCAGGGGCACGAGCTTCGCGACCGTGCCGATCTCGACGGTGCGCGCACCCTGGCGAACGCCGCGCGCATTGATGAACGTGAAGAACCCCAGCACGATGGCCAGGAGCGCGATGCGCGACACCCCGGCGCCGGCGCCCGGCACCAGCGCATTCACGGTCTGGGTGAACGCCGAAATCACGGCGGCGTGGGCGACCACCGTGAACATCAGCACGAGGGCACCGGTCACGTACCCCCAGAAGGGGCCGAACGCCTCGCCCACGTACGCGTACGGACCGCCGGTGAGCGCCACGCGGCTGCCGGCCTCGGCGAAGCACGCCACCACCAGCGCAAACACCAGCGCGCACAGCACGTAGGCGAGCCACGCCGCGGCGCCAAGCGCTGCGCCGGCGATCGCCGGCAGCAGGAACACGCCACCGCCGATCGTGATGGTGACGATGCTGGCCGCCAGCTCGCGCACGCCGAGCGACCGTTCGAGGTGCGGCGTGGAAGCGGCGGCAGCGGCGTCGGTCAGGGCGGGACTCCGGATTCGGGGCGTGTGGCCGGAAAGGTACCGCCCGGATACCTTCCCCGCAGAAACCCATTTCCCGACCGGAGGCGACCGATGACCCGCAGGTTCCGCTGCACGATGCCGTTGCTTGCCGTGATGGCCGCCACGACCGCCGGCGCGCAGGAGATCCGCCAGCCGACCGGTCCGCAGGCGACGGCAAACGCGATGGCGGCGACGGATTCCGCCCCGGTCACCGCACGGCCGTCGGCTGGCCCCACCACCGAACGCGCCGCCGCCGGGATCCGGGCCCCGCGCGCCGAGGCCAACCCGCCCGCACCGGCGCCGCGCCCCGCCGAAACCAGCCAGAACAAGGCGATGATGATCGTCGGCGCGGCCGGCCTGATCGTCGGCGCGATCATCGGCGACACCGCGGGCACGCTGATCATGGTCGGCAGCGCGGTGATCGGGCTCTTCGGCCTGTACAAGTACCTCGAGTAACGGCCGATGGCATCCCTCCCCCTCCCCGAACGCATCGCGCTCGTGCTGGGGGGCGGAGGGCTCAAGGGATTCGCGCACATCGGCGCCATCCGGGCGCTGCACGAACGCGGAATCCGTCCGTCCGTGGTCGCCGGGTCGAGCATC
>JAYEKC010000228.1:0-17343 GCA_034716715.1 Gemmatimonadota bacterium
GAACCACGAGTTGGCCGTGTGCAGGTTCTTCCCCACCGGCCGGCCGGCGAGGTCGTTGTAGTAGTTCCAGGTGATGTGTGGGTGCAGCTCGCGTCCGCCCATCTCCTTCCACCACGCCGGTCGCGGGCGGAGGCCGATGTCGGCGAACCACTTCCGGACGCCCGTGCGCCGGTAGTACGCGAGGTCGTCCTGAAACCCGTCACCGACCTCGAGCGCGGCCAGCTTCGCGTGCACGAACTGGCCTTCATAGTTGAGCGAGGTGCGCCAGGTGTACTGCCCGTCGCCCTTGCCCGGCGTTTCCGAGCCGATGACGTACGAGTTCCAGTCCACCTGCCCGAAGAAGCGGATGTTCGCGTCGGCCCCGAAGGCCCGGTTGTTGTATCCCGTCGAATCCACAGCGTCGCGGCCGGTGTACAGGAATCCCACGTCGGACCCGGGGGCGAGGTTGCGGCGCATGCGCAGCGCCGTGTACCGGCTGCCGGGCGTCGCGCCGAGCCGCTCGGTCTGCATGGCCAACGCGCCGATCGCCCAGTCACCCATTGTACCCGTCAGGCGCGCGCCACCGGGAATGGGCACCGGTACGCCGCCGGATGTGATCCCGATCCGCCGGCTGAAGAAGAGCAACATGTCCTCGTCCGGCGTCGGGGGCGCGAACGCGCGGTTGTTGCGCGCCGCGTCACCCACGTAGAACACGCCGGAGTTCTCGAGGAAGAACTCGCGCTTTTCCGGAAAGAACTGCGAGAACTGCGTGAGGTTCACCTGCTGCTCGTCGGCCTCGGCCTGTGCGAAGTCCGGGTTCACGGTCACGTCGAGCGTCAGCGCGCGCGTGAGCCCCGCCTTCACGTCCACGCCGACGTCGCCCGTTTCAGTGAACCTGGCCTCCCCCACGTCGCGCACCGTGCGGGCGAGCGCATAGGGTTTCACACGCAGGTCGCGTGTCGCTCCCTGTGGCCGCACGCCCGCAAGTTCGCCCGCCAGCGAAAGGCGGGAAAGATTGTACTCCCGCGGGATCGGCGCCCAGAACGTGATCTCGTTCTTTCGCCGGATGCGGCGCGAGAAGTTCACTCCCCACAGGCCCGCGCGCGACGGGTCGTACCGCAGCGACTTGAACGGAATCGCCATCTCCAGCGTCCATCCGTCGGCCACGCGGCGCGTGCGCACGTCCCACACGGCGTCCCAGCTCGCGTTCACCTCGCGCCCCTCACCCGCCACCTGCCGGTCGAGCTTGGCGCCCTCCACGTTCGTGATGAACTCGTACCCGTTGTGCAGGTCGTGGAACGTGTCGAGGATCACCTCGAAGTCGTCCTGATCCTCTTCCTTGAAGTCCTTGCGAATCTCGTTCACCACCACGCCGTCCGGCGACGAGTCATGGAGGTACGCGCCGACGTAGAGCGTGGTGGCGTCGTACACCACGCGCACCTCGGTTCGCTCGGTCGCCGGTTGACCGGTGTTGGGCTCGCTCTGCACGAAGTTGTCGGCCACCTCGGCTGACTTCCACGCAGCGTCGTCGAGCACGCCGTCGACCCGGATGCTGCCCTCGGCGGCTGTGGCGGTGAGGCGCCGCAGTGGCGCGGCGCTGCGGCGCGACGGCGCGGTGCCGGACGGGCCGGAGGACGGCGTGCGCACCTGCGCCGTGGCCGCGCCCGGCAGAATGGCCGCGAAGGCCAGCAACGAAATGACGTATTTCACGTGAGATTAGGTCGGGCGGGCAGGGGTCGCCCGGTCCACGACGACGGCGCTTGTCAGGTGTGCCGTCACGTTCGCGAGCGTCTTGAACATGTCGGGAATGGCGTCGATGGCGATGAGGATACCCACACCCTCGGCCGGAATCCCGTACTCAATTAATACGGGTGCGATCAGGAAAAGGCTGGCCGAGGGGATGCCCGGCACGCTGAACGAGATCAGCGTGGACGTCAGGACCAGCATCGCCAAGGCGCCGGTGCCGACGGATACGCCGTACAGCTTGCCGAGGAACACGAACCCCACCACCCAGGCGATCGGGACATTCACGCGGAAGACCGACACCGCCAGCGGAATCACAAACCCGGTCGCGCGGGGCCCGAGCCCGAGCGCATCCCGCGCGCCGACGATCATGGTCGGCAGCGCGGCCAGCGACGACCGCGTCGTGAACGCCACTGCCTGTGCCGGCAGCGCGGCAGCCGCGAATCGGCGCGGTGACACGCGCCCCAGGAACGCAACCACCGGATAGAGGAGCAGCGTGAACAAGAACAGCACTGCGGCCAGCGTCAGGACGTAGTGCAACAGCGCCCCCGCCGATGACGCGCCCATCTTCACGCCCAGCCCCACCGCCAGCGCGAATACCCCGACGGGAGCGGCCAGCAGCACCCACTCCACCAGCACGAGCAGCGCGTCCGACAGCGCACGACACAGGTCGACGAACGCTTCCCGCTTGTCAGATGGGACCCGCGTGAGCGCGAACCCGAGCGCAAGCGAAAACACCACCACCGGCAGGATCGCGCCGTCGGCCGCCGCCTTGATCGGGTTCACCGGCACGATGTCGATGATGCGCTGCGCGAACGACGGCATGGCGGCGGGCGCCGAGGCTGCCCCGGCCACCGTTGCGCGAAGCCGTTCCGCGACCTCCGGCGCGATGTCGAGCCGGTCCATCGAGAATGGCGTGAGCAGCATCGCGAAGAATCCGCCCGCCAGGCAGAGCGTCGCGAACATCCCCACGGCGTAACCGCCAAGCCGGCCGAGCCCCGCGTCGGCGCCTGAGGTCGCAACCGCCACGATGGTGAGCGTCGCGACGAGCGGGATCACCGTCATGCGGATCGCGTTGATCCACGCCGTGCCGAGGAGTTCCACGGTCGCGATGCGGCGGGCCGTCTCGGCGGACGCCTGCCACTCCGCAACGCCACCGATCACCAGCCCCACGACGAGTGCGGTGAGCACTACGAGGGGCCGGACGCGACGGGGTGACCCGGGGGCATCGTTCGTCACGCACCCAACCTACGCCACCGCGATACTATTCGGAACGTCGCCCTGCGCGGCGCGGATCAGGAGCGTTCATGCGCATTCGGAAGATTGGAGTCGTAGGCGCCGGCATCATGGGAGCCGGCATCGCCGCACTCGCCGCTTCGGCCGGCATTCCCGTCCTGCTGCTGGACATTGCCGGCAGTGACGACTCCGCCTCGCCCGACCGATCCGCGCCTGCCCGGAAGGGCCTCGAGAAGGCGGTCAAGGCAAGGCCCGCGGCCTTCCTCGACGCGGACCGGGCCTCCCTCGTGGCCACGGGAAACACGACCGATGACCTCGGCCTCCTCGCGGATTGCGACTGGATCGTCGAGGCGATCGTCGAGCTGCCCAAGCCCAAGCAGGAACTTTTCGGCCGGATCGAGCGCATCGCACCGCACGCGATGGTGTCGAGCAACACCTCCGGCATCCCGATGTCGGTGTTGCTGCAGGGGCGGTCGTCCGCCTTTCGCGCGCGCTTCTGCGGCACGCACTACTTCAACCCGGTGCGCTACATGCACCTCCTCGAGATCATTCCCGGGCCCGAGACCGCGCCCGAGGTGATCGCGACCGTGCGCGCCTTGCATGAGCGCATCCTCGGCAAGGGAATCGTGGTCGCCAAGGACGCGCCCGGGTTCGTCGGCAACCGGCTCGGCATCGCCGGGTGGGTGACGACGATGCGACTGATGATCGAGCTCGACCTCACCATTGACGAAGTGGACACGCTCACCGGCCCGCTCATCGCCCGCGCGAAGAGCGCCACGTTCCGCACTGGCGACCTCTCGGGAATCGATACGCTCGCGCACGTGACCACCGGACTCTCGCAGGCCACGGGCGAGGATTTCGCGATGCCCGCGTGGGTTGCGGAACTCGTCAAGCAGAATCGGCTGGGCGAGAAGACGGGAGCCGGGTTCTACAGGAGGGTCGGCAAGGAAATCCAGACCCTCGACTGGAAGACCCTCGAGTACCGGCCGCAGAAGAAGCCGTCCACGCCGACCATCGACGAGATCCTCAGGCTCCCGCCGGCCGAACGCGTGCGCAAGGCCCGCGCGATGCGCGGCAAGTACGGCGAGTTCCTTCGCCGCCTGTTCGTCGAGAGCTCGCACTACGTCGCGGCGACGGCGCCGGCGATCGCCCACGACGTTGCATCCGTGGACCGGGCGCTCGAGTGGGGCTTCGCCTGGGAGATCGGGCCGTTCAAGGTGATGGACGCCGCCGGCCTCTCCTGGCTCCGGGGAGAGATGAAGGCGGCGGGACTCGCGGAACCCCCGCTCCTCGCCGCCGCCGGAAGCGCGTTCTACAAGGATGGGCGCCGGGGTGTGATGGTTCCGGCGTTCCCGCCGTCACGCGGCGCCCCCATGCCATCCGGCCGCGTTCCCGCGCAGCCGGTCCCCGGCCAGCTCAGCCTCGCCACGCTCCGCGGCGCCGGCCGCGTGGTGGACGCCAACGAGGATGCGCGGTGCGTGGACCTCGGCGACGGCGTGATGTGCCTCGAGTTCTGCGGCAAGATGAACTCGCTCGGATCGGGAGTCACCGACATGATGGCCGCGACGCTGGACCGCATCACCGCCGGATCGTACGCGGGGCTCGTGATCGGCAACGACGATCCCCGCACGTTCACCGCGGGCGCCAACCTCGGCCAGGTGGCACAGATGGTCGCAGCCGGCGACTGGAAGGCCGTCGAGACGGCCGTTCGCCGGTTCCAGGAGTTCGTGATGAGCGCGCGGCTCGCGCCGTTTCCCGTCGTCGCCGCGCCGTTCGGCCTCTCGCTTGGCGGCGGATGCGAGTTGTCACTGCACTGTGACCGCATCCAGGCGCACGCCGAGCTCTACATGGGGTTCGTGGAAGTCGGCGTCGGCATCATTCCCGGAGGCGGCGGCACCAAGGAACTGCTCTTCCGGTTCTCCAACGCCCTCGCCCCCTACGAGGACGCCGACCCATTCGAGGCGCCGCGGCGCGCGTTCAAGCTCATCGCCACGGCGCAGGTGAGCACGAGCGCCCAGGATGCGCGAAAGATGGGCTTCCTCCGCCCCGTTGCCGACCGCATCACCATGAACCGCGACCTGCTCCTCGCCGATGCGAAGGCGCGCGTGCTGGACCTCGCGCCCGACTACGTCGCGCCGGCGATGCGAACCACCCGCGCCCTCGGGCGCGAGGCGCTCGGCAACCTGCGGTACGCCTTGTTCGCGTTCCAGGAGGCCGGGCAGGCCAGCGCGCACGACGCGCGCATCGGCGCCGAGATCGCGTACGTGCTGGCCGGCGGCGACGGCGCGCCGCACGACGTTACGGAACAGGACGTCCTGGACCTCGAGCGCGAGGCGCTGCTGAAGCTGCTCGGCACGCCGGAGACCCAGGCACGCATCAAGCACATGCTCGAGACCGGGAAGCCACTGCGGAACTGAGCGGCGATAGCCTCACGCTTCGCCGCCCCCTCACCGCGAACCGCGCCCCTCGCGACTATTCGTACCGGAGCGCCTGCATCGGATCAACGCGCGACGCCCGGAGCGCCGGGACGTAGCCCGCCGCCACGGACACGAGCACCAGGGTGACCACCGCCGCGACCATCACCACGGGGTCGTGACCCTGGATCCCGAACAGCAAGCTCCGCGCGCCCCGGGCAAGCGCGAGCGCGCCCGCCACTCCCACCGGCACGCCGATCGCCGCCATCAGGCCCACCTGGCGGAGCACCATGCCCCGTACCGCGCCCCGGTCGGCCCCGAGCGCCATCCGGACGCCGATCTCGCGCGTGCGTTGCGCCACCGAGTAGGCCAGCACGCCATAGAGACCCACGGCCGCCAGGAGGGTGGCCAGCACGGCAAACATCGTCGACAACGTGCCGATCATCCGGTCCACGAATACGTTCTGCCGGACCTGTTCCGGCATCGTCCACATTTCCGTAACCGGCAGCGTGGGATCGATGCGCTGCATCATGGCGCGAATCGACGCGAACGCGCCATCCGGATTGCCGGTGGCGCGCGCGTAGAACGTGGCCGACCCGAGCGTCGTGTCCTGCACGATCGGCGTGTAGAACACCGGCGGGGCGGGGTCCTTGACCTCGCTGTACTTGATGTCCTTCACCAGCCCGACGATCTGGACGTTGAGCGTGTCCGTGCGGCCGAATCCGATGAATTTTCCCACCGCGTCGCGGCCAAGGCCAAATTTGCGCGCAAACGTCTCGTTCACCACCGCCACCCGCGGGGCGTTGCGCGAATCGGCGTCCGTGAATTCCCGGCCGCCGAGGAGCGTTGCGCCGATGGTCTTGAAGTAGTTCGGGCCCACTTCGTTGTACCGTGATCCGGCGTCGGTGTCGGGGCCTCGCTCGAATCCCTGCACGCTGACGTCGCGCCCCCAATTGTTGCCGGCCATCAGGGCGACGCTCGCGGCGGAGGCGTACGATACCCCCGGCAGCGTTGACAGCTCCTGCTGGATGCGGGTGATCAACTGTCCCGTGCGGTCGAACGAATACCCGCTCAGCAGGGGCGACACGGAGAACGTCACCACCGGGTCCACGTTGGCGCCGAGGTCCGCCTTGGAAAGCTTGTCGAGGCTTTTCACGAATAATCCGGCCATCATGAGCAGCGCCATCGAGAGCGCCAGCTGTGCGGTGGCCAGCGTCGTGCGGAACCGCGACGCCGCGCGAGCGCCCGAGATCTTGCCCGACCCCGCGCGGAGCACGGCGTCGAGGTCCGGCCGTGTGCTGTGCACCGCCGGGAACACGCCGAACACCAGGCCCGTCGCCACGGCAAGGGCCGCCGTGAACCAGAGCGCCGCGGGCTGCAGCGTAAACTGCAGGCTGTCGGTTGCCTCGGGCGGGAGGAACGTCGTCACGAAGCCGAGGGTCCAGTACGCCACCGCAATGCTGGCGACCGCTCCCACCGATGCCAGCACGAACGATTCGGTGAGGAGCTGCCGCACGAGCTGCCCGCGCGACGCGCCCAGCGAGAGGCGGACGGCGAGCTCGGTGGACCGGTCGGCGGCGCGCGCCAGCAGGAGGTTCGCGATGTTCGCGCACGCGATCAACAACACGATTGCCGTGGTCGCCATCAGGAACAGCAACGGCGTGCGCGCCTCACCCTCCATGTTGCTCTGTCCCGTTCGCCCGGGCTCGAGCACCAGCTGCTTGTCGCGGAATCGCTGCATCGTCGCGTCACTCATGTTCTTTTGCAGCGGCGCCTCGACGTCGTTCACTATCGCATGGTACCGCTCGTTGAGCGCCACTCGCGCGCGGTCGATCGATACGCCGGGCTTCAACCGGGCGAACGCGTACATCCAGTAGGTTGTCCGGTCCTCGTACGCCCGGCGTGTGGTGGGGCTCATCGTCGACCGCATCGTCATCGGGATGAACACGTACGGCCGGTTGGTGATGGTCACGCCCTTGAAGTCCGGCGGCGCCACGCCGACGATAGTCATCGGGTGCCCGCGCACCAGGATGTCCGTGTTCACGACGCTGCTGTCGGCACCCAGCTTCGTGGCCCAGTACGCGTACGACAGCACGGCCACCGGATGCGCCCCCACCACCTGGTCGTCGTCGGGCGTCAGCAGGCGGCCGAGGTACGGCCGCACGCCCAGTACCGGAAAGTACGACCCCGTGACGTACACCCCCTGGCCGTTGTCCGTCTGCTTCTTGTACGTGAGGTTCACGCCGAACGAGCTGTGCCCCGCGATCCCGGTGAACACCTGCTGCTGGCGCTCCAGGTCGCGGAACATCGGGTAGCTGAACACCCACTCGCAGGGCCCCGTGTCGTTGCAGCTCGTGCTGCCCGGCTTCGGCCCGGGCGCCTCGAGGTTCACCAGCTCCCCGGGGCGCGGCACGGCGGCCACGTCTCGCTGCAGCAGCTGGTTGAACATCGAGAACATGGCCGCGTTCGCCCCGATACCCAGCGCGAGCGAGATGATCGCGATGGCCGAGACGAACGGCGTCCGGGCCAGCATGCGAAAGGCAAGCTTGAGCGATGACATGCGAAACTCCCAGGCGCTCCGTGGCGTTATGTGCCCACAACGGGCTCGGCGGCGAACGGGTTTCACGACGCAGCCGACTCCCCGTTGGACACCACGCCCGGTCCAACCGTTTGCCCTGTGAGGGTGTCATGCCCACGATGCCACGTCTCGACTTCTTGCGGCAGGACGTGCGCTATGCGCTGCGCGGACTCGCGCGGGCGCCGGCGTTCACGGTCACGGTCATCCTGACGCTCGGGCTCGGCATCGGCGCGAATGCCGCCATGTTCGGCATCGTGGACCGGCTGATGCTCCGGCCGTTTCCGTACCTCCGCGATCCCGATGCCGTCCATCGCGTGTACACGCAGCGCACCTACCGCGATCGCCGCTACACGGGCAGCGTGAGCCAGTACACGACCTTCCTCGACCTGAGGAAGTGGACGTCACGGTTCGATCAGTACGCCGGGTTCACCTCGCGCCGCCTTGCGGTGGGTTCGGGCGTTGACGCGGTGGAGCGCAATGTCGCCATCGTCAGCGCCTCGTTCTTCCCGTTCTTCGACGCGCGACCCGTGCTCGGTCGCTTCTTCGTCGCCGCTGAGGACACGACCCCCGTCGGAGCGTCCGTAGCGGTGATCAGCTACGACTTCTGGCAGTCGCAATACGGCGGGCGTGACGTCATCGGCGAACCGCTGCAGGTCTGGAACCTCCGCACCACCATCATCGGCGTCGCGCCGCGGGGATTCGTTGGCGTCTTCGACGACCGGCCGCCGGCGGTGTACATCCCCATCACCACCTATGCTGGCAACAGCCCCGGCGCGCGCGACCGCGTCGAGTACTACACCCGATACAACTGGGGCTGGATGGACATGATGGTGCGCCGCAAACCCGGCGTCACCGTCGAGGCCGCGGACGCCGACCTCACGCAGGCAATGCTCAGGAGCTGGGACGCGATGAGCGCCCAGGAACCGGGCAACACGCCCGCGGCCATCGCCCGGCCCGTCGCTCTCGTCGGTTCACTCAAGGAGGCGGGCGGCCCTGATCCATCCGTCGAAACTCGCACGGTGCGCTGGGTGTCAGCCATCGCGCTCATCGTCCTGCTCATCGCGTGCTCCAACGTCGCGAACCTGTTCCTGGCGCGAGCGCTGCGGCGGCGCCGGGAAACGGCCATCCGCATCGCGCTGGGCGGCGGCCGCGCCCGCCTCATGGTCCAGTGGTTCACCGAGGCCGTCGCGCTCGCCCTCATTGGGTGCGGCGCGGGCGTGCTCATCGCGCAGTGGGGCGGCGCCGCGCTCCGGCGCCTGTTCGTCAGCGCCGGCGGCGCCCCCATTCCCGTCGTTACGGACTGGCGCACGCTCGTCGCCGCGGTGGCCCTCGCCCTCATCGCCGCAATCCTCACCGGAACCGTCCCCGCGATTGTCGCCAGCCGCGGCTCGATTGGCGGCGACCTCAAGACTGGGGTGCGCGAGGGCGGGCATCAGCGTTCCACGCTGCGCACCGGATTGCTCGTATTGCAGATGGCCCTCTCGGTCGCGCTGCTCGTCGGCGCCGGCCTCTTTGTCCGGAGCTTCGTCAACGTGCGCGGCCTGCGACTGGGGTACGACTACGACCGTGCCCTCCTCGTCTCGCGCAACATGCGCGGCCAGCAGGTGCCCGACAGCGACCTCGTCGCGCTGCAACGGAGGATGCTCGAGGCGACCCAGCGGTTTCCCGGCGTCGAAGCCGCCGCCATCGTCAGCAGCGTGCCCTTCTGGAGCACCTCGTCCACCTACCTCGGCGTGGCCGCCATTGATACGGTGCGGAAGCTTGGCCAGTTCACCTACCAGACGGCCTCGCCCGACTACTTCGCGGCGATGGGCACGCGCATCGTGCGCGGTCGCGCGTTCGACGCCACCGACCGAGCCGGCTCCCAGCGCGTGGCCGTGGTCAGCGAGTCGATGGCGCGGGCGCTCTGGCCCGGCCGCAATCCCATCGGACAGCTGATGCGCGTGGGTAGCGACACCGCCGCCTTCACGACCGTGGTCGGCGTGGCCGAAGATGCGGCGCAGAACGACCTCTCCGGAGACGACAAGCGCTTCCGGTACTACCTGCCGCTCGACCAGTACCAGCCCGCGCGCGGGAACTACCTCGTCGCCCGCGTCCGCGGCGACCCCGCCGCCGCCCAGGAGTCCATCCGGCGGGCCATCCAGCCCGTAATGCCCGGCGAGTCGTATGTCACGGTCCGCCCGTTGGAGGAGCTCATCTCCAGCGAGCAGCGGGCGTGGAGATTCGGCGCCACGATGTTCGTGGCGTTCGGCGGGCTCGCCCTCGTGGTCGCCGCGGTCGGGTTGTACGGCGTAATGGCCTATTCGGTCGCGCAGCGCACGCACGAGCTCGGCGTGCGTGTGGCGCTCGGGGCGCAATCCCGCGACGTCGTGCGGCTCGTGCTCCGCCAGGGCCTTGGCGTTTCGCTCGCCGGCGTCTCGATCGGCGTATTGATCGCCCTCGCCCTCGCGCCGCAGATCCAGCCGTTGCTGTTCCAGGAGGAGGCGCGCGATCCCGTGGTCATCAGCATCGTGGCCGCTGCGCTGGTCCTCGTCGCGCTCGCGGCCAGTGCCGGGCCCGCGCGCCGCGCCGCAGGCGCCGACCCCAACATCGCCCTGCGCGCGGACTGAACACGCCGGCGTGGCGCCATGGCCGCGCTGCGCGCGACGGTACCGGGAATCCCGCCGGTCCGGCGTCAGCACCGGGAATCGTGCGGTCGAAGCGGCGCCGCGACTCCCCCGCAATGGCGGCTCCCGTGAACGTGGGCCACATTCCTCGCGTACTCGTCACAATCACGCCACGGAGTCCGCTCGTGTCCCGCTCGTCGCTCGCCGCGCTCCTCCTCGCCGCTGCCCCCGCACTCCTCGCCCAGGGCCGGCCCGTCACCGAACGTCCCGTCTGGCCCGATGAAGGCCCGGCTAAATGGGCGCCACGTCCGACGTCATCGGAGATCACGGCGAACGACCTCCGCACGCGCCTCTACCAGTTCGCCGATGACTCGATGCAAGGCCGGCGCATCGGCGAGCCGGGCAACTACAAGGGCACGTCGTACATCGCCGCCGAGTTCAAGCGACTTGGCTTGAAGCCGGCGGGCGACAGCGGCACATACTTCCAGGTGATGCCGTTCGGCCCGATCGGCTTTGACAGCGTCACGGCCCGCGTCATCGTCGCCGGCGGCCCGCTCCGCGCCAGGTCGGACTGGATCCCGATGGCTCCCACCCCGGCCGCCGGTATCGGCGGCCGGGCCGACCTCACCGACGTCGCTACCGTCTACGCCGGCGCGTGGGACGACTCCACGGCGCTCGACCCGGCGGTCTACAGGGGAAAGGTGGCGGTGTTCAGCGGCGGCCCGGGCGGAGGCGCCGGCGGGCGCGGTGCCGCGGCCCCGCAGCGTTGCGATTCCCTGCCTGACCGTTTCGGCGCGCGAATGGCCGCCTACTCCGATTCGGTGGCGGCGGCGGGCCGCAGCGGCGGACGCGGCGGACGCGGCGCCGGTGGCGGACGCGGCGGGCGTGGTGGCGCCACGGGCAACAGGCTCGGCGCCTCAGGCGCCGTCGCGGCGCTGTTCGTCAATCTCGACGGCCTCCCGCCGGCCACCGTCGCGGCCGCGTTCAACGGCCGTGGTGGCATGCGGCCCGCCGCGCAGCCCACGGGTCCCGGCGGCGCGACCATTTCGAACGCAGCGGCCGCCCGCCTCTTCGGCCGTCCCGTGGAGCAGCTCACGCCCGGCACGACGGGCCAGCCCGTTTCGCTCCACTGGAGCTACGACTGGAAGATGTCGCCCACGCCGGCGCGCAACGTCATCGCCGTCCTGCCCGGTTCCGATCCGGCGCGCGTCGGCGAGTACGTCCTCGTGAGCGCGCACAACGACCACGTCGGCATCAACCAGAACGCGGTCGATCACGACTCCCTGCGCGCATACAACTGGGTCACCCGCCGGCAAGGGGCCAACGATCCTGTTTGCCGCCCATCCCCCGCGCAACAGCATGTCATCGACTCGCTCATCGCCCGCGCCCGCAGTATCCGGCCGCCGCACCGCGACTCCATCATGAACGGCGCCGACGACGACGGTTCAGGCACCGTCGTGATGCTCGAGATCGCCGAGAAGTTCGCGCACGAAAGGCCGGCGCGGTCCATCGTCTTCGTGTCCCACAACGGCGAGGAGGGCGGCCTGCTCGGCTCGCGCTGGTTCACCGACCACCCCACGATTCCCCTCGACAAGATCGTCGCCGCCCACAACATGGACATGGTGGGCAAGGGCCGGGTGGACTATGTGAAGTTCGGCGGCCCCCACTCCGTGCAGTCCCTCGGCTCGCGGCGGCTGTCGCGCGAGTTTGGCGACATCATCGATTCGGTCAACGCCATCCGCGCGTCGCCGATGGCCATCGACAAGACGTGGGACGTGTTCGAGAACCCGATGAACCGGTTCTGCCGCAGTGACCAGGTGAACTACGTGCGGAAGGACGTGCCCGTGACGTACTTCTCGACCGGCTACGCCCCCGACTACCACCAACAGACCGACGAGCCACGGTACATCGAGTACGACCACGCGGCGCGCGTCGGGAACTTCCTGCACGACGTGATGATGGCGATCGCGATGCGGAAAGACCGCCCCGCGATCGCCGGTCCCGACCCGCGTTACCCGAGCTGCGGCGGGTGAGTACCGGGAGCCCGGCGGGTCGCTCGACCTGCCGGGCCCGCGGCCGCGCGCGCACCCGCTAGCGCCAGCGACCCTCGATCCAGAACCAGCCGCGCGGTTCGCGGTACCACCGGCCGGTCACCCAGGAGCGCATGCCCGGCGGCGGCAGCACCCACCGTCCCGGCATCCACACGTACTCCGGCGAGCGATACAGCCAGTAGCCGCCGATCCACACGTACCCTCCGCCCGGTCCCACCGGGATCACCTCGCGCCTCAGCGGTGGCGGTTCGCGGACCACGAACACCGCGCCGGATGGTGGCTGCGGCGCGCGCACGTACAACGCGCATCCCGCCGTGCCGGCCACGGCGGCCAGCACCAACGGCAGCGCGTAACGCAACAAACGGTTTCTCATGTTGAACCTCCGACGGGACGCTGTCCCGGACCCTTCTACCGTTCGACGCCGCCGCGGGGTCCCGCGTGAATGGCCGAATCGGTGACGGAGGTCACACCGCCCTGCAGGCTATGCCGGGAGCGGTTCGAGGGGTGGGCGACTCATCTCGCGCAGCCACCGGAAATGCGACGCGATCGCCGCCCGGAACGTCGGATGCGAGTTGTACTGCAGCCCGTATTCGCGGCAGGTCTGTTCGACGATCGACGAGAGCGCGGGATAGTGGATGTGACTGACGCTCGGAAACAGGTGGTGCTCCACCTGGTAGTTCAGCCCGCCCAGGTACCAGGTCCAGAACGTGTTGCGCGGGGCGAAGTTCACCGTGGTCTCCACCTGGTGCACCGCCCACTCGTTGGCAATCCGCTCTTCCGGCGCGCCGGGAGGAGGCGGTACGAAATCCGCCTCCTCCACCGTGTGCGCCATCTGGAACACCACCGCCACGATGACGCCGAGCATCACGTTCACCGCGAGGTAGCCGAGGATCACGTGCCCGATTGAGTGGCGCGAGAGGGGCAGGACAAGGAAGAGCGTCAGCCACGCCGCCTTGCCGGCGATGAACAGCACCAGCTCGAGGCCCTTGGGCCGCGGAATGTCCCGCGTGCCGATTTTCCCAACGATCACGTCGCGGAAGTCGTCGACCCACTGCCACTTCACCGTGATCAGGCCGTACAGCACCCAAAGGTAGTAATGCTGGAACCGGTGGAACGCGTGGTGCTTCTGCGTGGGCGCCAGTCGGCCCATGCCCGCCAGGTTGATGTCGTCGTCCACGCCGGGAATGTTCGTGAAGCCGTGATGCAGCACGTTGTGCTTCCAGTGCCACACGTACGAACTCGCGCCCATGAGGTCGAATGAGAACGCCATCGCCCGGTTCAGCACGGGGTTGCCGGAGTAGCTCCCGTGGCTCGCATCGTGCGGCACGTTGAAGCTCAGGCCGGCTGCGGCAACGGCAAGTGACACCGCGCAGATCGCCGCTTCCCACCAGGTCGCCGAGAAGTACACCAGCCCCGCGTACGACACGGCGATCCATGCCAGGATCACGGCCGACTTCCGGTACATCGCGAACGGCGCCCGCACCCGCAGGCCGGACTTCGCGAGGTACCCGTGGACGCGCGTGTGCAGTTCCTTCCGGAACTCGGACCGGACGCCAAACCTGACGGGGACGGAAAGCATCCGCCCAATGTAGCGGGCTACAGGCACTGGCGGCACTTCCCGGCCGGTGACGCCCGCCTCCCCCGGGGCGACGCTTCCGGTACTATTCGACACACGCGGGCCGGTCCCGCCCTCGCTGGAGGCAGACGTGCAGATTCGTGACGTGGTCATCGTCGGCGCCGCTCGCTCGGCGGTTGCCCGGGGCAAGAAAGACGGCTCGCTCGCCACCGTCCACCCGATCGACCTCAGCGCGACTGTGATGCGCGCCACGCTCGAGCGCACCTCTGCCGGCACCCTCGACCCCGCAGTCGTCGAGGACGTCCTGTGGGGTTGCGCGATGCCCGAGGGCGCCCAGGGACTCAACCACGCGCGCCTCGCGGTGCTCCGTGCCCGGTTCCCCGTCGAGGTCACCGCCGCGACGGTCAACCGTTTCTGTTCGTCGGGCCTCCAGACCGTTGCCATGGCCGCACAGGCCATCGCCTGCGGCGCCAACGATGTCGTGCTGGCCGGCGGCATCGAGATGATGAGCCAGGTGCCGATGTCCGGGTTCCACACCCGCCTGCACCCCGACATGGCCGAGGAGATGATCGGCATGGGCTTCACCGCCGAACGCGTCGCCACGCGCTGGAAGGTTACCCGCGAAGCGCAGGATGCCTATGCCGCGGAGTCGCACCGCAAGGCGGCGGCGGCGCGCGCGGCTGGCGCGTTCCGCGACCAGATCGTGCCGATTCCCGTCGCGCGAACCTCGTGGGACGGCGCGGCGCACCGCGAGACCACCACGACGTTCGACACCGACGAGCTCATCCGGCCCGAGACCACGCCCGAGGGCCTCGCCACACTGCGGCCCGCGTTCAGCGCCACCGGCACCGTCACGGCCGGCAACGCGAGTCCCTACTCCGACGGCGCGGCCGGCGTGCTCCTGATGAGCGCGGAGCGGGCAACGGCCCTCGGCCTGAAGCCGCTCGCACGGTTCGTCGCCTTCGCCACCGCCGGCGTCGCCCCCGACGTCATGGGCGTGGGCCCCGTGAAGGCCGTGCCCAAGGCCTTGAAGCTTGCTGGCAAAGTACTTGACGACATCAAGTTGATCGAGTTCAACGAGGCGTTCGCGTCGCAGGCCCTGGCCGTCATCCACGACCTCGGGATGGACCCCACGCGCGTGAACGTGAACGGCGGTGCGATCGCCCTCGGGCATCCCCTCGGCGCCACCGGCGCCAAGCTCACCACGCAACTCGTCCATGAGCTCCGCCGCCGCGGCGGCGGGCTCGGCATGGTCACGATGTGCATCGGTGGCGGGATGGGGGCCGCCGGCATTTTCGAGGTGATGGCCGCCTAGCGGCTCATCAGCAGATTGCGCGGGGCCGGTCGGCCCGCGCAGCCCGGCCTTCCAGTTCCCACCAGAGCGTGGCAGCGGCGTACTCGGCGAACGCCCGGTGGGTCATGTAGGTATCGGTGGCGCCACACCGGTTGATCACGCGAATGGCCGCCGGGGCCTTCATCGCCGCATCGGCGGCCGCAAAGTTCAGGGCCACGTCCGACATCGCGGTGCACGTCAGGTCGGGGTTGAGTCCCGTGACCCGGTCGCAGGCCACGCGCGATCGCATCACGGGCCGCACGGTCAGCGTGAGCGCCGCGCCGGAGGGATCGGCCGTGATCCGGTAGCCGCGTTCGCGGAGGGCCGCCGCGAAGCGTTGCTCGAAGTCGTCCCCCGAACCGTGCCGCCGGTCCGGCGGATACGACGCCGACGTCTTGCCGGGACCCCAGTCGAGCACGATTGCGCACACCACGTCTCGGCACGCGACCGGGGTCGCCGACTGCGCGCGAAGTCGTGGTCCGAACACGAGACCCGCAACCACCAGCGCCACCGCCCGCGAGTGCGTCGTCATTTCCTCGCTCCGTGATCACCTGGCGAGTGAGTATATACTCCCTGAACCCCCCCCAGAGGCGGCCGGACAGCCATGAGCCTTCGACAGACCCTGTCCCATCGGTTACGCGAGACGTGGAACGGGAACCCCTGGTACGGCGACAGTAGCGCCCGCATCCTCGACGGGATCTCGTCGGCCGACGCCGTGCGCCGGCTCGCGCCGGGCACCCACACCATCTGGGAGATCGTCCTCCACATGACGGCCTGGACGGAAACCGTGGCCGCGAGGGTGCGCGGGCGGGGAGCGCGGGCCCCGGAGCGCGGGGACTGGCCGGCCCAGCCCGACGCCGCGCCCGCCGCCTGGGCAGCCGCCCTGGAAGCACTCGCGGCGGCGCGAGAGGACCTGCTCCGCGCGATCGACGAAGCCCACGAGGAGGACCTCCACGTCCACGTGCGCAACCACTCGCCACCTTTCGCCGACACCGGCGTTTCGCGTGCCGGCACCGTCGCCGGCCTGATCGAACACGACGCCTACCACCTCGGCCAGGTCGCCCTCCTCAAGCGGGCTGCGCGAGGCGCGCCGCCAGCCTGACCCGGCGCGCAGGCGCGCCGGCGCACATCGCTGCGCTGCGACGCGGCGACGTGCGGCCGCCGTCCGATGGCCCGTGGTCTACTTGCCGCCGGCCTTCGCCTTGTCGACGATGGCCTTCACCTCGCGCAGCAGCTGCGGCCCGTTGTAGGGAATGCCGTCCTTGATCACCCACTCGGGACCAAGCGTGCGGGCTTCCTTGCCGTCGCGGATCACCGACGTCCCGCCCGCGTAGAGCACCTTGAGGTTCTCGAGCGGGTTCCCGTCCACCACGATCAGGTCCGCCAGCCAGCCGGCGCGTATCCGGCCGATTTCGTTCTCCTTCCCCAGGATCTTTGCATTGTTGCCCGTGCAGTGCTGGATGATCTTGAGGGGGTTGAACCCGGCCTCGGCGTGGAGTTCCATCTCGCGGATCAGGCCGTAGCCATACATCTCGTAGATGAAGCCGGCGTCATCGCCGCAGCCGATCGTGCCCCCCTTGCGCTCGAAGTCCCGGAGCGCCGCCATCCAGATGCGGTAGTTCTCCTTCCAGTACACCTCGTCCGTCGAGCTCCAGCCGATGAAGTACGACCCGTGGTTCGCCGGGTCGGGCTTGAAGTAGTTCGCCAGCGACGGATGGAGGTAATCCTTGAACCAGGGCTGGTTCTGCGCGCGCTGTAGGTCGCGGCTTGCCTCGTAGATGTCGAGGGTCGGCACCCACGTCACGCCGGCCCGCACCATCTCGGTGA
>JAYEKC010000229.1:0-3415 GCA_034716715.1 Gemmatimonadota bacterium
GTGGGTGCTCGCCGTGTCCGGAGGCCGCGACTCGATGGCGCTGCTCGCTGCCTGCGCCGAGTGGCGGCGTGCGGACATCGCGGCCGTGGCGACGTTCGACCACGGCACGGGCCCCGCGGCAGTGCGGGCTGCGGCGCACGTGGAGATGGAGGCGATGCGCCGGCGCCTGCCCGTGGTGCGCGGCAAGACTGCCGGCGCCGGCGACGAGGCATCATGGCGAACCGCGCGCTGGGCGTTCCTCGACGGATGGGCGGAGGAGTTCCGCGCCCGCGTGGTCACGGCCCACACGCGCGACGACCAGGCCGAGACGGTGTTCATGCGCATCCTGCGCGACGCAGGTGCGCGCGGCCTCGCGGCGATGCGCGCGGCATCGCCGGTACTGCGCCCGTTCCTCGACCTGTCGCGCGCCGAGGTGGCGGCGTTCGTGGCCGCGCGTGACGTCGCATGGGTGGACGATCCGTCCAACGCGCGGCTCGACCACCTCCGGAACCGCGTGCGCCTGGAGATGCTGCCCGCGTTCGAACGGGCGCAGCCGGGGTTCACGGACTGGCTCGTCGCGGTGGGGGAGCGGGCGGCCGAGGTGCGCGAGGCGGTCTCGGCGGTAGTGGATGGCATCGTCGGTGGCGGGAACGGCGGCGGCGACACGGCAATCGTCCCCGCGGCGCGGTTGGCGGGCTTCACCCCGGCGGAACTGGAGGTGCTCTGGCCCGAAATCGCGGCCCGGGCTGGCGTCACGCTCGACTGGCGCGGCCTCGAGCGGTTGGTCCGCGAAACGGCGCACCTGCGCCCCGGGGCGGCGATTCCGCTCGCCGGCGGGCCGAGCGTTTCCCGCACGGTGTCCACCTTCGTGGTGCGGAACCGGGGGCCTTAGCCACGACTATATTAAGGGAACCATGACCGCCACCCCGGCTGCCACGGTTTCCGGCGATCCCCGCCTGCTGGGCCGCGACGTGCGCCGAATCGCCTTCGACGCCGACACGCTGCGTGCGCGCGTGCGCGAGCTGGGGACGGAAATCACCGCCGCGTACCCGGACGGCGACCTGCTGGTGCTTGGCCTCCTGAAGGGGAGCTTCGTGTTCCTCGCCGACCTCGTGCGCGAGATCAGGCGGCCACTCCACGTGGACTTCCTCGTGGCGGCGAGTTACGGCGACGCGATGGTGTCGTCCGGAAACGTGCGGATGGTGTATGACCCTGAGACGGAGCTCGAGGGCAAGCACATCCTGCTCGTCGAGGACATCGTGGATTCGGGGCGAACGCTGGGCAAGCTGCTGGCGGTGCTCAACGAACGCTCGCCACGATCGCTGGAGATTTGCGCGCTGCTCCACAAGCGCATCGCCACGCTGGCGGTGCCCGTGCGGTTCGTCGGGTTCGACGCGCCGAACGAGTTCCTGGTCGGCTACGGGCTGGACCACGCCGAGAATTTCCGCCACCTCCCGTACGTGGCGAGCCTGAAGTGACGCGAGGCCGTACGATTCGATGACCAACACGCCACAGACTCCCCGGCCGAGCGGGTTCGGCCGATTTTCCAAGACGCTTGCCTTCTGGCTCCTGGTGCTTCTGGTGCCGGTCGCGTTCCTGCAGTTCTCCAAGACGGGAACCGACGCGGTCGCCAAGCTCGAGTACTGGCAGTTCGCCGACGAGGTCCGCAAGGACAACGTGGACAAGGTGACGGTCGTGGGTTCCAACGAGGTCAACGGGGACTTCAAGGGCACGTACACGCAGAACGGCCGCACCGCGACCAAGTTCGTGACGCGGCTGCCGGGCACGAGCATCTCCGACCGCGAGATGGACCTGCTCACCCAGCACGGCGTGAAGGTGAACGCGGAGGAAGCGCGCACCTCGTTCGGCACGTTCCTGCTTGCCGCGTTGCCGTGGCTGCTGATGATCGGCTTCTGGTTCTTCATCATGCGCCAGATGCAGGCCAACGGCGCCAAGGCGTTCTCGTTCGGCAAGTCGAAGGCCAAGCTGCTTTCGGGCGACACGCCAAAGGTCACGTTCGCCGACGTCGCGGGCTGCGACGAGGCGAAGTACGACCTGCGCGAGATCATCGAGTTCCTGAAGGACCCGCAGAAGTTCACGAAGCTGGGCGGCCGGCTGCCCAAGGGCGCGCTGCTCGTTGGCCCGCCGGGCACGGGCAAGACGCTGCTCGCCAAGGCCGTGGCCGGCGAGGCGGGGCGCCCGTTCTTCTCGATGTCGGGCTCCGACTTCGTGGAGATGTTCGTGGGCGTGGGCGCCAGCCGCGTGCGCGACCTGTTCGAGCAGGGCAAGGCGCACGCGCCGTGCATCATCTTCATCGACGAGATCGACGCCGTGGGCCGGCACCGCGGCGCGGGGCTCGGCGGCGGGCACGACGAGCGGGAGCAGACGCTCAACCAGCTGCTCGTGGAAATGGACGGCTTCGAGTCGAACGACGGCGTGATCCTCATCGCGGCCACCAACCGGCCCGACGTGCTCGATCCCGCGCTGCTGCGCCCGGGGCGGTTCGACCGGCAGATCGTGGTGGACTCGCCGGACTACAAGGGCCGTGAGGGCATCCTGCGCGTGCACATGCGCAACAAGCCCATCGCCGAGGACGTGAGCCTCGACGCGCTGGCGCGGAGCACGCCGGGCATGGCGGGCGCCGACCTGGCCAACCTCGTGAACGAGGCGGCGCTGCTCGCCGCGCGGCGCAACCACGACAAGATCTACATGGCCGACTTCGAGGACGCGAAGGACAAGGTCATGCTCGGCGCCGAGCGCAAA
Organism: Gemmatimonadota bacterium; assembly: GCA_034716715.1. GTDB lineage: Bacteria > Gemmatimonadota > Gemmatimonadetes > Gemmatimonadales > Gemmatimonadaceae > Fen-1231. The sequence continues at coordinate 2,743 of JAYEKC010000229.1, forward strand.
AGCCTCGTGATGAAGGAGGAGGAGCGCCGCCTCACGGCGTACCACGAAGGCGGGCACGCGGTGTGCGCGATGCTCGTGAAGGGCAACGACCCGTTGCACAAGGTCACCATCGTGCCGCGCGGGCGCACGCTCGGCGTGGCGTACACGCTGCCCGAGGACGACCGGGTGAGCGTGACGCGCGAGCAGATCGAGGCGCGGCTCGTGATGGCGTACGGCGGGCGCGCGGCCGAGGAGCTGGTGTTCGGCCACGACAAGGTGACGGCGGGCGCCGCGAGCGACATCCAGCAGGCGACGGGCATCGCCAGGCGCTACGTGTCGCAGCTTGGCCTGTCGGAGAAGATCGGGCCGATCCTCGTGGGCGAGAACGAGACCGAGGTATTCCTCGGCCGTGAACTCTCCAGCCGGCGCAACGTGAGCGAGCGGACGGCCGAGCTGGTGGACGAGGAAGTGAAGCGCGTCATCCAGACGGCGTTCGACCGCGCCAAGCAGGTGCTCACGGAGAACCGGGAGCTGCTCGACAAGATCGCGGCGGCGTTGCTCGAGCGTGAGACGCTGACGCGCGAGGACATCGAGACGCTGCGGCGCGGCGACGAGTTGCCGCCGCGCGCGGCGGCCACGCTCGCGCCGCCCGCGCCGCCGGCGACGCCGGTGCCTGCGGCGGAGCCGAAGCGGA
>JAYEKC010000230.1:0-3414 GCA_034716715.1 Gemmatimonadota bacterium
CGGGACGGCCTCGCGACGCCTGCGGGTGCGCCCGATCGGCATCACGCAGTCGGCCGTGGACTCGGTCACCGTGCTGGCCAACGTGACGTACCGCGGCGTGCCGGTTCGCGGAAGCCCGCTCCGGTTCGTAATTTTGCTGAAACCCAAGCAGTAGCCCGGCGCCCGGCACCGCCGCGGGCGCCACCGCACCGCACGTGGAGGCTGTCCATGATCGTGAACGGTGGACCCCGGCCGGCACGCGGGACGCTGAACGAGCTGTTCTTCACGGCCCTCGAGCGGCATCGCCTGGCGGCGATGTACCGGGCGAAGCGCGACGGGGCGTGGCGTGCGATTGCGCACGACGAGGTGCTGCAGCGCGTGCGCCGGATGTCGCTCGCGCTGCCCGGCCTCGGCCTCGCGCCCGGCGACCGGGTGGCGATCCTCTCCGAGAACCGGCCCGAGTGGGCGTTCGCCGACTGGGCCTGCCTCACGGCGCGCATGGCCGACGTCCCGGTATACCCCACCCTGCCCGCCGAGCAGATCACGCACCTGCTCGTGAACTCGGGCGCCAAGGCGATCTTCGTGTCGAACGCGGTCCAGGCGGCCAAGGTCGCGCAGATCCGGGGCGAGGTGCCGGCGTTGTCGCACGTCGTCACGTTCGACGCCGCGGCCTCGGGAGGCGCCGATCTCACCCTCGCGGAACTGGAGGCGCGCGGTGCGGCGCTCGACACGCCGGACGCGGCGGAGCGGTGGCGCGCCGGCGCGCTCGCCGTGCAGCCCGACGACCTCGCGACGATCATCTACACCTCGGGCACCACCGGGCTGCCCAAGGGCGTGATGCTCACGCACGACAACATCTTCTCCAACGTCGGCGCGGGCGCGGCGTGCATCCCGTTCGGCGGTGGAGACGTCGCGCTCTCCTTCCTGCCGCTCTGCCACATCTTCGAGCGGATGGGCGACTACCTGTTCGTGGCCACGGGCACGTCCATCGCGTACGCGGAATCATTCGACGCCGTGCCGTTCAACCTCTCGGAAGTGCGGCCCACGATCTGCTTCTCGGTGCCGCGCCTGTACGAGAAGATGTATGCGCGCGTCCTCGAGAACGCCCTCGCCGGGAGCGCGGTGAAGCGGACGATCTTCTTCTGGGCTCGCGGCGTGGCGGACCGGTGGGCCACGGCGCGGCTGGCCGGCCGCGCGCCCGGGCCGTTCACCGCGCTGGCGTACGCCGTCGCGCAGCGCCTCGTGTTCTCCAAGCTGCACGCGCGCGTGGGCGGCCGGCTGCGGTACTTCGTGTCGGGCGGCGCCCCGCTCTCCCCCGACATCAACCGGTTCTTCTACTCGGCGGGGCTCACCATCCTCGAGGGCTACGGCCTCACCGAGACGTCGCCGGTGATCTGCGTGAACACCCCCGGCGCGTTCCGCATCGGCACCGTGGGCAAGCCCGTGCCCGGGGTCGAGGTCATGATCGCCGCCGACGGCGAGGTGCTGACGCGCGGACCGCACGTGATGAAGGGCTACTTCCAGAATCCGGAGGCCACCGCCGACGCGATCGACGCCGAGGGCTGGTTCCACACCGGCGACATCGGCCAGCTGGACGACGGGTACCTCAGCATCACCGACCGGAAGAAGGACCTCATCAAGACCGCGGGCGGCAAGTACGTCGCGCCTCAGCCCATCGAGAACGCGGTCAAGACGAACAAGTACGTGAGCCAGGCCGTGGTGATCGGCGACAAGCGCAAGTTCCCGGCCATCCTCGTCGTGCCCAACTGGGACCAGCTCGAGAAATGGGCGGGGCGGCATAACATCATCTGGACGGACCGGTCGCAGCTGCTCCAGATGCCGACGATCCAGGCGAAGATGGAGAAGGAAGTGAAGAAGCACTTCGCCGGCCTCGCGAGCTTCGAGACGCCGAAGAAGGTGGCGCTGCTCGAGCACGACTTCTCGATCGAACGGGGCGAGATGACGCCCACGCTCAAGGTGAAGCGCCGCGTGATCGAGAACGCGTACGAGGCGCTGATCGACCGGCTGTACGTCGAATCGCCAGGCGATCAGGCGCGGGGCGGCCACGACTGACGTGGGGGTGAAGCCGGCGGGCAGCGCGGACGCCTCGCCGCCGGCCTCACCCGGCAACGTTCAGGGGCGAACGCCCCGCGCCCCGCGCGTGATGCCGACGACGTCGGCCACGCGCTCGCCCACCCACTGGGCGCTGTCCCGCGCTAGCTCGCGCACGCCAGCGGGCACCGCCACGCCGGCGGGCGCCACCAGGCGCCCGCCGGCCACGAGCGCCGCGACGGCGGAGGCGAGGCGGGCGGCGTCGGACGCCCACGCCTCGTCGAGCAGCGCGCCGCGCACGCTGCGCGCCGCGAACGGCACGGACGGTGCGGCACGCACGATCGTGGTGAACGGCGCCGCCCGGTCGTCGGGCGGGTCGAGGAGCACGAGCGGCGCGTCGGCGAACGCCGCCAGGCCGTTGGCCGCCAGCCCCGCCGCGCCACACAGCACGTAGGGCTGCCGCGAGTCGGCGAAGGCGAGCAGCGCCCCGCTCCGGACAAGCGCATCGCCCGCCAAATCGGGGCGCGCATCGGCCGGGATGTGAGCCGGGGGCCCGCTCCACCACACCACGCCGCCCCGCACCGCGCGCTCGGCGCGGCACACGGGGCAGCCGAGCGTTCCCTCGACCATGCGCCGGTCCTCGACGGCGTCGGCCTGCGCCACGAGCCACGTCTCGGCGTGGTCGCCCGTGCAGCGGAGGTGGTCGGTGAGGGCGAGAAGCACGATGCCGCGCCCGGCGATCAGCTGTGTGACAGCCGCAGTTCCTCGACGTCCACGTGCGCCGGCTGCGACACGACGAACACGATGGCCCGCGCCACGTCGTCGGCGGCGAGCATGGCATCGCGCGCCGGGAAATCACGACCCAGCCGGCCTTCGACCGGATTCCAGATGGGCGTGTCGACCGGCCCCGGCGAGACGAGCGACGCCCGCACGCCCGTGCCGCGCAGCTCCGCGCGAATCACCTCGTGGAGCGCACGGAGGCCGAACTTGCTCGCACTGTAGGCGGCGTTCCCGGGCCGGGCCGACCGGTCGGCCACCGACCCGACGGTGACGATGTGACCCGAGCCGCGCGCCCGCATCGGCCGCACGAACGCGCGGACGAGCCGGAACGGCGACTCGAGGTTGAGCCGCAGCATGGCCGCGAATTCGTCCGGGTCCTGGTCGGCGAGGGGCGTCGGCGCGAACGAGCCGGCGTTGTTGACGAGGATGTCGGGCGCTCCACCGGCCCACCCCGTCACTGCAGCCACGGCCGCGTCCGCCCCCCCGGGCGCCGCGAGGTCGGCGTCGACGGCCGCGTGCCCGTCGCCGAGGTCGCGCGCGAGCGCGTCGATCGCCTCGCGCGACCGCGCGACGAGGGCCACGCGGGCGCCGGCCGCGGCCAGG
>JAYEKC010000231.1:0-3402 GCA_034716715.1 Gemmatimonadota bacterium
GTCCACCACCACCGGGCCGCGCCACGCCGCCAGCACGCGCTCGGCGAGCTCCCGCGACGCCCGGCCCAGGCCAAGGCCCGGACCGAGCAGCACGGCGTGCGCCCATTCGAGGTATTCACGAAGGGCCGAGTCGTCCACCGGCCACGGCGCGGTGAGGGCCGACGGCTCCGCCGCCTGGACGGGCGCCACGCTCGGCGGCTCCACGCACGCCTTCACCATGCCGGCGCCGGACCGGACGGCGCCGCGCGCGGCAAGGATGGTGGCGCCGGCCATCCCCGCCGCGCCGCCGAATACGAGCAGCTTGCGCCGCGTTCCCTTGTTGGCAGCGGCGCCGATGGGCGGCACGGCGTCGAGCGCGCGCGACGCGTCCACGAGACTCGGCGCCGCCTCGTCGTCCGACCCGGCACCAAGCCCGATGTCGACGGCGATGATGGCGCCGGCCGCCCCGCGATGCCGCAGCAGGCCGCGCTTGACGCTGCCGAACGTGACCGTGAGGTCGGCACGCACGAACGCCCCGGGCGTGGCGCCGGTGGTGGCGTCGACTCCAGAGGGAACGTCGAGCGCCACCACGGGCACGCCGGCGGCCCGCGCCTGGCCGAGCATCGCGATGGCCTCGGCCACGGCGCCGCGCGGCGCGCCGCCGCCGCCCGTGCCGAGCAGTGCGTCCACAACGAGCGTGCCCTCGGCGCGGCCGGCCGCGACATCGTTCCACGCCTGCACCGTGACGCCGGCCGGAAGCCCGGCGCGCGCCTTTCGCGCGTCGTCGGTTGCGGGCTCGGCGGTGGCGACCACCGACACCGTGATGCCCGCGGCTGCCAGCTCGGCCGCCACGACGTACCCGTCACCGCCGTTGTTGCCACCGCCGGCGAGCACCACGACCCCGCCCTCGAGGAACGCGGAGAGCCGCTCGCGGATGATGGCCGCGGCTCCGCGCCCGGCGGCCTCCATCAGCGACCACGAGGCGGTGCCGGCCGCGATGGCGCGGCCGTCCATCGCCGCCGCCTGTGCTGCCGTGGTGACGCGCACCATCAGCGTGGACTCCCGGCGGGCGGCGCTAGGTGGCCGCCGCGCCCTTCCAGGGGTAGTCGCGGTCGAAGGCGTCCTCGAAATCGAAGACGCGCTCGAACTCCGCCTTCGTGTCCGACGGCTGGCTCTGGAGGAGACCGAGCTCCACGAGCGTGAACACCACGTCGCCGATGTCATCGGTGCAGGTCAGGCCCCAGTACCCGAGGACAGTGCGCGCCAGGACGCCGTACCGCTCGATGGCGAGGGCTCGGCAGCCGTCCAGGAGTTCGTGCCCGGTGAGGTGCCGCCGTTCCGTGAGCCGCGTCTGGCAGTACTCCAGCGCCGACAGGACGAACAGATAGGCGTGCTCGTGGAACCTGGGCTCCTTGAGCCGGATCCGGTCCATCACGCCATCACGAAACGCCAGTTCGGGCATCTAATGAGTAGACAGTAGACAGTAGACAGTAGACAGTAGACAGTAGACAGTAGACAGTGCGCGTGTCCTAAGGTTATCGCTGGCGCGACAAGTCTCAACTGCCGCCGGGGGCTAGGACGCTCACCTCGACGCGCGAGGCCTGCGCCGGGGTGTGCCACACGCGGTGCGTCTTGGCCTGAAAATCCACGGCCCGGGCCTGAAAGATGTTGCGCACCCACGTTTGCGGGTTCCGGTCGTAGAGCGGGAACCACGTGCTCTGCACCTGCACCATGATCCGGTGGCCCTTCCGGAACGTGTACGCCTGCTGGTGGAGGTCCACCGTGAGCGGCGTCGGCACGTTGGGCTGCATCGGTTCGGGCGTGGAGAAGCTCTTCCGGTAGCGGCCGCGCAGGACGTCGTGGGCCACCATCAGCTGGTAGCCGCCCAGCTGCCAGTTGTCGGGCACGCTGTCGGGAAACACGTCGATCAGCTTCACCACCCAGTCGGCGTCGCGGCCGGTGGTGGCGGCGACGAGCCGCGCCGTCACGTCGCCGGCGATGGTGACGTCGGCGTCGAGCGGCTCCGACCGCCAGGTGAGCACGTCCGGGCGGCCATCCACGAACCGCTGGTCCTCGGTCTCCCAGGTGCGCCAGCGCGAGCCGCGCGGATCGTACGTGCGCTCGACGGGCCGAGGCCGGTACGGCACCGGGTTGGCCGGGTCGGAGACGAACTGGTCGAAGGCGAGGTCGGCGGCGGTGGGCGGGTCGAACGAGAGGCGGCCGCCCGAGCGGAGGTACAGGCTGCGCGGCGTGGTGCGGTCGCGGGGCGGCCACACGTCGAACGTGCGCCACGCGCGCACGCCGGCGTCGTAGAGCCGCGCCTCCGGGACGGTCACGCCTGGCGCGTCCTTGAGGTACTTCGCGAAGAACGGACGCTCCACGTCGCGCAGGTAGTCCTCGGCCGTGCCGGGATCCACCACCGGCATGCGCCGGGCCGCGTTCCGCCACCCGCCGTGGTTCCACGGGCCCATCACGAGGAAGTTGCGGCCCGCGGCGTCGGCCTTCTCGAGCGCCCGGTACGTGGCGAGCGGTCCGAAGCGGTCCTCCTGGTCCCACCACCCGCCCACCGTGAGCGTGGGCACGTCGGCGCGCTCGAGGTGGGACTGCACGGCGCGCGCCTTCCAGAATGCGTCGTAGGTCGGGTGGGTGGTGAAGGCGGTCCACGTGGGCACCTTGCCCTTGAAGTACTTCGCCTCGACGTTCAACAGCGGGCCGAGGTCGAGGTACCACTGGTACGTGTCCCACGCGCCGATCGGGAGCGGCTGCGACTGGTCCCTGGTGAGTTCCATGTCGGCCGCGTACTCGAACCCGTACGACAGCCGGAAGGCGCCCTGGTGGAAGAAGTCGTCGCCGAGCCACATGTCCGACGCGGGCGCCTGCGGCGAGATGGCGCGGAGCGCCGGGTGCGGGTGGATTCCCGCCATCGTCGTGAGGAACCCCGGGTACGACACGCCGAGCATGCCCACGCGCCCGTTGTTGTTGGCGACGTTCTTGACGAGCCAGTCGATGGTGTCGTACGCATCGGTGCTTTCGTCGGTCTTGCGCGCATCGCCGGGGGCCCGGAGGGGCTGCACCATCACGAAGGTCCCTTCACTGCCGTACCGGCCGCGGCTGTCCTGGTACGCGAACTGGTAGCCGTCGGCGGCGAGGTACCGGTACGGGCCGTTGATGTACTGGAGGCCGGCGATGCCGTACGGCGTGCGCGTGAGGATGATGGGGAGCGGCGTGGTGGCGCCGCGCATCTCGCAGATGCGCGTGTGGAGCTTCACGCCGTCGCGCATCGGGATCATGGCCTCGCGGCAGTCGTGCGTCGCGGTGTCGGGACGCGGACCCTGCGGCGCGGCCGCCAGCAGCGCGGCCGGCGCGCCAAGGATGCGGGCCGGGACGCGGGCGGGGACGCCGGCCGGGCCGCCAACGAGCCCG
>JAYEKC010000232.1:0-3392 GCA_034716715.1 Gemmatimonadota bacterium
GACGTGATGCACAGCGGGCAGCACATGCTTCCTCCCATGGTTCAGGTCTGCGTCGCGGGCGAAACGAACCCGCGGCGCCTGCAATCTGCGCCTTGCGCCACGGTGCAAGGTCAAGGCCGACCCCTGCGGCCCGGCGTTGCCTCAGGCGCGGCCGGACAACCAGCGACGCTCGAGCAGGACCTTCCCCCAGTGCCACCATCGCGCTGGCGTGCGGAGCAAGACGCGAGGGACGGGCTCCGCGTAGAAGTTACCGGATCCGAATCCCGCGCGGCCGTCACCGGTCTCGACGAAGCACGCGCCGTGGCCATCGAATGCGCGGGGCGCTCCGCGGCCGGTCCAGGTCGCAACCAGGGTATCAGCGACGACCTCCGCCGCGGCGCGCGCAAACACGCCGGCCTTCGGAAGCCGTTTGCCCATGGCGAGCGGGATCGACGTGACATCGCCTACGGCGTACACACCGGCGGCGGCCGTTTGGAACGTGTGCCGATCGGCGGCCATCCACCCGGAATCCGCCACGAGTCCGGCGTCGCGCACCACGGCTGGTGCGCGATGCGGCGGGACGAACACGAGGAGGTCGAACGCCGCGGTTGCGCCATTCGCGAAGGTGAGTCGCCGGGCGGCGGCGTCAACCATCGTGACCTGATGGCCGGGGTGGTACCCGATTCCCCGCGTCACGACCATCGCGCGGACGGCGTCCGATACGTCGGGCCCCGCGACCGCCATCGGGGCGGGTTCGGCGGCGTACAGCTCAAGCTGCGTTTTCGGCCGCGTTCCGCGTGCTCGCATGGCGCTTTCGATGAGCAAGGCGGCTTCGTACGGTGCGGCCGGGCACTTGTACGCCGGCGTCGCCGTCAGCACGACGAGCCGTCCGCCGCGAAACCGTGCCAGTGCATCGGCGAAGGCCGCCGCACCGGCCAGGTCGTAGAGGTTGTATCCCGCATCGGCGAGCCCCGGAACGAGTTCTGGCGCGAGGTCGGCGCCAAGGGCGATCACCAGGGCGTCGGCGGCGATCGTCTGCCCGCCCACGGTGGCCGCGCGCCCGCGCGCGTCGATCGCCTCCACTGCGCCGACGCGCACGTCAACGCGCTGGTGCGCCAGGCGGGTCAGCGGACGGCGGATGGCCTCGGGCGCGCGGGCGCCGACGGCCACCCACAGCAACGACGGTTGGAACACTGGTCGTGCTTCGCGGTCCACCAGGATGACGTGATCCCCGGACGGGAGCCGACGTGCGAGGCGATTCGCGACGACGAGGCCACCGACGCCGCCGCCGATCACGAGCGCGGTTCGCGCTCCACTCACGGCTGCGCCGTGGTCAGAAGACGATCACGGTGTCGGCCTCGGCGGTCCACCGCGCGAGTTCGTCCAGGGTGCTCCGCATCGTTCCGGGGAGCAGGTCGTCGGCCGGGAGGCCGCGGGCGTCCATGCACGTGCCGCAGACGCCGATCGGCGTGCTCCGCCTGACCAGCACCTCGAGCATGCGGTTGACGTTGTAGAAGCCGCGGGGCACCACCTGGTCCTTGCGGGCGCACGCGGCCGCGTCACCCATGAGAAAGACGCGCACGGCGAGATCGTTGCGCGCCGCCAGTGCGCCGGCGAGGCGGAGGCCGTTGTAGGTCCGTTCGCTGCCGTACGGCGGGTCGTTGAGGATGACGAGCGTGGACTTCATGCTCCGTGGGAGGTGAGGCGTCCGATCATGCCCCGCGCGCCACGGGGAACCCGGCCGCCCGCCAGTCGGGCATGCCTTCTTTGGTGCGCCGGGCGCGGAATCCGTGGCGGCGCAGCAGGCGCACGGCTTCGAGCGAGAGCAGGCAGTAGGGGCCTCGGCAGTACGCCACCACCTCGCGGTGCTTCGGCAGCCGGGCGAGCTGGCGGCGGAGGCTGCCGAGTGGCGCCGAGATGGCGCCGGGGATGTGCCCGGCGGCGAACTCTCCGGCCGGGCGTACGTCGAGGAGCGTGACGGCTTCGGTCCGCACGAGGCGTTGCAGTTCGGCGAGCGTCACCGGCGCGTAGCCGTCGGGTGCGTCGAGGTGGCGGTGCACCGTGTCCCGGATGTCGGCGAGTCGCCCGTGCGCCACCCGCTGCAGCGCGCGAACGAGCCGCAGCACTTCCTCGTCGGCCAGGCGGTAGAAGACGCGCGTTCCTTCCCGGCGGGTCTCGACGAGGCGGGCGAGCCGCAGGGCCCGCAGGTGTGCGCTGGTGTTCTTCACGGGCGTATCGATCGCGCGCGCGAGCGCGTCGACCGGCATCTCGCCCTGGCCGAGGAGGTCGAGGATCTCGAGGCGTCGCGCGCCGGCGAGCGCCCGGCCCAGGTGCTCGAACTGCCCGTACAGGTCGGTCTTGAACTGGCGATGACGGTTCACGGATGTGGCTTGACTGATATTCCAACGTTCAATAGAATATGCGCGTTCGGATCCGTCAATCAGGAAACCGATGACCCACGCCGACCGCGCTCTCCCCCCGGGCGTCAGCCATGGCATTGACGGGCTGGACGTCGCCGTGCTGCGCGACGCCATTCGCGCCGAGTACTCGGCCGTTGCCGCCGACCCCGCCCAGGGCTTCCACTTTCACACCGGGCGGCGCCTCGCCGCGGCGCTGGCGTACGACGAGGCGTGGTTCGACGGGATCCCCGAGCCGACGATCGCCGCGTTCGCCGGAACCGGGAATCCATTTGGCCTTGGCCGCCTCGCGCCGGGCGAGCACGTCGTCGACGTGGGGTGCGGGGCCGGCATCGACAGCCTCATCGCGGCCCGGATGGTGGCCCCGGGCGGGGAGGTCGTGGGCGTGGACATGACGCCCGGGATGCTCGCCCGCGCCCGCGCCAGCGCGGCGGATGGCGGCTTCACGAACGTCCGGTTCCATGAAGGGCTCGCCGAGTCGCTGCCGGTGCCGGACGAGTGGGCCGACGTCGTGATCTCGAACGGCGTGCTCAACCTCTTCCCGGACAAGTTCGCCGCGCTCCGGGAGATGGCGCGGGCGCTCAAGCCAGGCGGCCGCCTCCAGATCGGCGACATCCTCGTCCAGAAGGATGTCGGCGCGAAGGCCCGGCGCGACATCGACCTGTGGAAGGGCTGAATCGCCGGTGCTCTGCTGGAGGCAGAGCTTCAGGCAACGGTGGTCGCCGCCGGATTCGTGGATTTCGCCATCACCGACCGGGTGGACGTATACGCCGGCGCGCCGCAGGCGTCGAGTGCGGCGCAGTTCGGCACGCTCGGCATCAACTTCCGGGCTCGTCGAGCGCGTAACGACGAGGAGTGGGCCGCCGCGCTGTCCGTACTGAGCTGCGCAACCTGACGCCCCCGCGCGCGAGCGGGCGACGCACCGCTGGATCCAGCCGCCCCGGTAGCGCGAGTTTCAATCCACGCCCGCGCGCGAGCGGGCGACACCACACGCCA
>JAYEKC010000233.1:0-3386 GCA_034716715.1 Gemmatimonadota bacterium
CACCCCAGGTCGTGAACGGCATCGCCGGGGCGCCGGCGAGCGTCGCCGTCACCGGCCGGCCGACATCGGCATACTCGTGGCTCCAGCCCAGCCGGAACTGCATCGCCAACTTCTCCCGCCAGCCCAGGTCCATCGCACCGCCGAGCTGCGCGCCCAGCACCGAGCGCAGCGAGTTGGTGGTCTGCTGCGCGATGCTGAGGTTGAGCGACTGCGCTCCGGTCTCGGTGAAGGCGTTCTGGATGCCGGTGTAGGCCTGCAGCCTCGCGAACGGCGTCACGAAGGCTTGCGCGATGCCGCCCAAGTCGAAGCGATAACCAGTCTCGAGTTGGCCGTACCATTGATTGGCGCCGGTCTGGCCGAGCGCCGTGCGCGGCTGCAGGCCGGGAATGCTGATCGGCCGCCACATCTGGTTGCCCGAGTAGGCATAGCCCACGAGCGCATCGGCATAGACCTTGTCCTGGGCATAGTTGCCATAGAGGCCGACGTTGAACGTGTCGCTCTTGCTCTGTCCGGCGAAGCCCGAGACCCACTGCGTGCCGGACGTGTAGCCCGCGGTCACGCCGAGCCGCGTCGCGGGGGTGATCATGCGGTCGAGGCCGGCCGCGAACCCACCGGCGTTGTAGGTGACGCCGCCGACGGGCTGCTGGGCGCCGATGGTGCCGAAGCCGCCCAGCCCACCGCCCCAGGCACCCCACTGCGGCAGGGCATTGGGATCGCAGGCGACATCGCAAGCTTCGGCGATGGCGACGCGGCTGCCGCCCAGCGAAGCCGTGCCCCCGGTCTGACCGGCGAAGTTGTTCATGAAGAGCTGGGCGCCCTGCACCATCGAGCTCGAGAGGCCCGCATAGTTGTTGCCCGACAGCTGCTGCAGCACCGACTGTGCCGCCTGGTCGGTCACGACGTTGGTCGCCATGGCGCTCAGCACCTGGGCGAAGTCGCCGGTGGCGTTGTTGACGTTGGCGTCGAGCACCGTGCCCACCGCTTGTTGCGTCGGCGTCGCCGCCGCCGCGGCGAAGCCGGGCGCGACGATCGTCCGCCCGATCTCGGCGGCCGACCCCGCCGGACTCGGCCGCCACAGCGGGAGCATCAAGGCCGTCATGGCCGGCGCGGCCGACGACACGGAGAAGGACCGCCAGAAGCTCGCCATCCTGCTGGAGGTGTCAAAGGGCCTCACGCGGGCCGCCGACGTGGACGCGCTGCTGCAGAAGGTCACGGACTTCGCCTTCGAGATCCTCGAGGCGGACCGCTGCGCGATCCTGCTGCTCGACGACCGGTCGAACCTGATGACCAAGATCGCGCGCGACAAGCGCGGCGCCGACCAGGCGCAGGCCGTGCCGCAATCCATCGCGCGGATGGCGGTGGACGAGAAGTCGGCCATCGTGTCGGAGAACGCCGGCGAGGACACGCGCTTCACCGGGCAATCGATCCTGATGCAGCGCGTGCGCTCGGCGATGTGCGTGCCGCTGATGGGCTCCGAGAACAAGGTCCTCGGCGTGCTCTACGTGGACAACTTCATGAGCACGCACCAGTTCGGCGACGCCGACGTGGACTTCGCCATCGCCTTTGCGGGCATCGCCGCCGTGGCGATCGAGAACAGCCAGTTTTCCGACCGCATCCGGCAGCAGGCGCTGGTGCGCAGCAACTTCGAGCGCTTCTTCACGCCCCACCTCGCGGCGCGCATCGCGAACAGCGCCGAGGCCGTGAAGCTCGGCGGCGACAAGCGGCGGGTGGCCGTGCTCTTCAGCGACATCCGCGGCTTCACCGCCCTGTCGGAGACGATGGAGCCGGACGCCATGGCGAAGCTGCTCACGGAGTACTTCAGCGAGATGGTGGAGTGCGTGTTCCGCCACGGCGGGACGCTCGACAAGTTCATCGGCGACGCCGTGATGGCGCAGTGGGGCGCGCCGCTTGGCGAGTCCGACGACGCCGACCGCGCGATGTCGTCGGCGCTCGACATGATGGAGGCACTCGACAAGCTGAACGAACACTGGGCGCAGCAGGGACGCCCGACGTTGCAGATCGGCATCGGCCTCAACGTCGGCGACGCCTTCGCCGGCAACATCGGCAGCGAGCGGCGCCTCGAGTACACCGTGATCGGCGACACGGTGAACGTCGCGAGCCGGCTGTGCGGCAAGGCGGAGCCCGGCGAAATCCTCGTCAGCGAGGACTTCTCGAAGGTGCTCAAGACGCCACCGCGCCTCTCACCGATGCCGCCGATGGAGCTCAAGAACAAGAGCCAGCCGGTGCCGGTGTTCCGGGTCGTGCGTTAGGCCCGCCGGGGCGCGACGAGTGGCGATGCCCGGCCCCCCCGCGGCGGCAGTACCCGGCGACACGACCGGGGGTGCGCCCGCCGACGTGCCGGCCGGGTTCCGCGCAAGTGCGCACGGCGGGGCGCGCCTCGTCGCCCGCGACGACGCGCACGACGCGTTGGCCGCCGCACTGCGAACTGGTACGCTGCATGCATGGGCGGCGACGCAGCCCGGCGCGCGTGCCCTCGCGGGCCGGCAGGTGGCCTGGGCCGTGCGCCTTGTCGCGCTGGGCGACGTCGTCGTGCGCCACTCACGGCACGGCGGACTGTTCGCCCGCCTCACCACGGACGTGTTCCTCGCTCCGTCGCGGGCCCCACGCGAGCTCGCCGTGTCGCAGCGCCTGCTGGCGGCGGGCGTGCGGACGCCGCCCGTGGTGGGTTACGCCACGTACTCCGCGCACGGGCCGTTCTGCCGCGCCGACGTCGTGACGAGCCTCGTGCCGGGCGCCGACCTGCCGGCAGCGTGGGCGGCCGCGACGGACCACCGGGCGCGCAACGCCATCGCCGCCGCCGTCGGCAGCCTGGTCGCCGCCATGGCCCGCGCCGGCGCCGTGCATCCCGACCTCAACGTAAAAAACGTCCTCGTGGGCGAATCGGCCGCCGGGCCGGCAGCGTGGGTGCTCGACGTGGACCGGGTGACGTTCCCGGCCGTCGCGGAAGCGGAGGCGGCCGCGCGCAACCTCGCGCGGCTCGAGCGGTCGGTGGCGAAGTGGCAGCGCGAGCACGCGCTCGACCTCGACTGCCCGGCGTGGGACGCGGTGGTCACGGCGGCGCGACGCACGGCGGCGGCCCCTGACGCCGGCTCGGGCGCCGCGAGCCCGACGTGACCGGCGTCCGCGACGCCTCCGCTCCCGGCGCGGCGGTGCCCCTCGACCGCGTGTGCATCGTGATGATGAGCGCCGTCGGCGACGCCGTGCACGTGATGCCCGTGATCCACTCGCTCCGGCGCGCGGCGCCGCAGGCGCGGATCACGTGGGTGTTGCAGCCCGGGCCCGCCACGCTCGTGCGCGGGCATCCGCTCGTGGACGACATCGTCGAGTTCGATCGCCGTGCCGGCGTGCAGGGCTTCCTCGACGTG
>JAYEKC010000234.1:0-3375 GCA_034716715.1 Gemmatimonadota bacterium
CCGAACGTGAGCACCACGCCCCACAGCAGGGCACACCGCTTGCCGGCCCGGAAGGTCTCCGGGTCGTCGGCGCCGCGACCGGTGAGCGGGAGGTAGATGTCGTGTGTGGTGGTGGCCGCAAGCGAGTTGATGGCGCCCGAGTGCGTGCTCATCGTCGCGGCGACGACCGCGGCCACGATGAGGCCGAGGAGGCCGTGCGGCATCTGCTCAACGATGAAGGTCGGGAAGATGGCGTCCGTGCTCTCGAAGGTGCGGGCACCGTACGCCGACCAGAGGCCGAGCCCCACCGTGAGGAAGAGCGCAAACTGCACGAACACAACGATTCCGCTGCCGACGATGGCGCGCTGGGCGTCGCGCAGCGACCGCGCCGACAGCAGGCGTTGCACGATCAGCTGGTCGGCGCCGTGCGACGCCATCGCGAGGAAGGCGCCGCCAAGCAGGCCGGCGTACACCGTGTGCGGGTTGGACCACGTGAACGTGAAGTCCACCGCCTTCAGCTTGCCCGCGGCGCCGGCCGCCGCCAGGATGCCGCTCCAGCCGCCGACCGTCGACCGTCCGAGGAGGTACAGCGCCGCCACGCCGCCCAGCAGGTAGATGCCGGCCTGCAGGAGCTCGGTCCAGACCACCGCCCGCATGCCGCCCTGGTACGTGTACACCACTGTGAGCAGCCCGACCACGAGGATCGCCGTCGGCATCAGGTACTCGCGTGGCATCACCGGGCCGATGATCAGCGCCACGGGGATCGCGGTCGCAAACACGCGCACCGAGTCGGCAAGGCCGCGCGTCACGAGGAAGACGATGGCCGTGAACCGCCGGGTCGCGCGGCCGAAGCGCGTTTCGAGCAGGGTGTAGGCCGTGACGAGCTGGCCCTGGAAGTACCGCGGCAGGAGCACCGCGGCGACGACGATGCGCCCGAGGATGTACCCGGCGCACACCTGCAGGAAGCCGAGGTCGCCCGCGTAGGCGAGGCCCGGAATGGAGATGAAGGTGAGCGCGCTCGTCTCCGACGCGACCACCGAGAACATCACCGCCCACCACGGGATGTTGCGGTCCGCGACGAAGTAGGTGGTGGCGGTGCGCTGGCGCCGCCCGACCCACAAACCGAACGCCGTGCTGCCGGCGAGGTACGCCAGCAGCACGGCGAGGTCGATCCAACCAAATCGGCTAGCGGTCACCGGCCTCCGGGTCGGTCAGCCGCTGCGCGCGCACGGCTCAGGCCGTGAACGAACTGCCGCAGCCGCAGCCGCCGGTCGCGTTCGGGTTCTTGAACGTGAAGCCGGACCCCTGCATGGACGAGACGTAGTCGACCGTCACGCCCTGGATGTACTGCATGGAAAACGGGTCCACGAACACGTTGAACCCGTCCTGCGCGACGATCGTGTCGTCGTCCGCCGGCTTGTCCTCGATGAGGAGGCTGTACTTGAAGCCGCTGCACCCGCCGGGCTGGACCGCCACCCGCAGGCCGCCGACCTCTGGCGAAACCTTCTCCATCTCCATGAACTTCCGGACTTCGACGGCGGCGGCCGCCGTCATCATCACGGCCAGTTCGGGCTGACTAGTGGTGCTCATCGTAACCCTCCAGGGCCCGCGAGCGATGCGCGGGCCGATCCCGTAACTATATCGTGGCGGGCACTCGTCTTCAAGGAATCGCGGGCTTCATCGGGCTGCTGGCGGTATGCGCCGGGCTCGGCTACCTGGCGTGGATCGGCCTCACCCGGCCCCCGGGGGCCCGGCGCGCCACGCCGCGCCGCGTGGCACCCGCCAACGACAGCCTGGCGTTCGTGGCCGTCGCGGGCGAGGGCGTGGACCTCGAGGTCATCGCCCCCGACGGCCGGCGGACGTCCACCGTCGGCACCGCGCACGACGGCCGGATCCCGGGGTCCGAGTCATCGGTGGACTGCCCGGGGTACTCCGACCCCGGCGGCACCGAGGCGGCGTGCACGGCGAGCGTCAACGTGTCCACGCCGCGGCCCGGCGACTACGTGATCGTCGTGCGCAGTGCGCGGCCGCGCGCGCTCGTCGTCAACGTCGGCTGGGCCACCGAGAGCCAGGTGAAGCGCGGCGGCTTCGACGTGCGTGTGCAGGTCGCGCCGGGGAGCCCGACGGCGTTTTCCATCGTCGCGCTGCGCGACGCCGTCAGCCAGCGCAGCGAGCCGCGCCCGTACGCCCCGTAGAGGGGCCGGCCGCGGCGTCAGCGGGTCCGGCCGGTTCCGGCGCGCCCAACCGCCCCGGCACTCAGCGGCCGCGCGCGGCGTCGAGCGTGCGCACCACGGCGTCCGCGAGGTCCTGCCGGACCCTGCTGATCTTCAGGTTGGCCCTCGTCGGGTTGACGCGGTTGGTGAGCAGGATCACGAACAGGTCGCGCGTCGGGTCGATCCAGATGGACGTGCCCGTGAACCCCGTGTGCCCGAACGCGGGCCGCGTGAGCACGTGGCCCGCCGAGTTGGTCCCGGTCGGGGTCTCCCAGCCGAGCGCGCGGTTCGAGAACGTCGAGTCCTGTACCGTCGTGAACCGGCGGATCGTGGCGGCGTCGAACACCCGCACGCCGTCGAGCGTGCCGCCGTCGAGGTAGGTGCGCGCGAGCCGGGCGAGGTCGTCGCCGGTGCTGAACAGCCCGGCGTGGGCCGACACGCCGCCGAGCGCCGCGGCGTTCTCGTCGTGCACCTCGCCCCGCAGGTGGCGCTGCCGCCAGGGGTCGATCTCCGTGGGCGCAATGCGCGCGAGTTCGCTCGCCGATGGCAGGTATCGGGTGTCGCGCATGCCCAGCGGCCCGAACACGTGGGTGGCCACGTACGCGTCGAGGCGCTGCCCGGTCACCGCGCGCACGACCTCGCCGAGCAGGATGGCGCCAAGGTCGGAGTACACCATCCGCACGCCGGGCAGCGTGTCGAGGGGCGTCTGGTACACG
The DNA here is from genome assembly GCA_034716715.1 of Gemmatimonadota bacterium. Classification (GTDB taxonomy): domain Bacteria; phylum Gemmatimonadota; class Gemmatimonadetes; order Gemmatimonadales; family Gemmatimonadaceae; genus Fen-1231. The sequence goes on from JAYEKC010000234.1 coordinate 2,909, forward strand.
AGCCGCATCGCCGATGCGGTGTCCGTCGCTTCCTTGTAGACCGGCCGCCACGCGGGAAGGCCGGACGAATGCGTGAGCAGGTGCCGGACGGTGACGAGTTCCTTGTGTGGCCCCGTCCACGCCGGCAAGTACCGCTGCACGGGCGCGTCGAGATCCACGCGGCCCTCGGCGACGAGCTGCATCATCGCCGAGGTGAGCGCGACGACCTTGGTGAGCGACGCCATGTCCCAGAGCGTGCGGCCGTCGGGTACGGGCGAGGGCGACCAGTCGAGGTGGCCCGCGCCGTACGACGCCCAGGCGCCCGCGTGGTCGCCCACCACGGCGTACGCGCCCGGGAACGCGCTGTCGCGCACGGCGGCGTCGAGCACCGCCTGGAGCGTGTCCGCGAGTGCGCTGCGGGTGGCGGCCGACGTGGGAGCCGGGGCGGATGCTGCGCGGGCGGCGGTTCCTGGCGGCGTCGTGGCTCG
>JAYEKC010000235.1:0-3372 GCA_034716715.1 Gemmatimonadota bacterium
ACCGCGCTGGAAATCCGCGGAAAGACGGATGCCGGCCAGGACATCAAGGTGACCGCCGAGGTGCAGCAGCACATCGGCCGCAACCAGGTGCGCGCGGTGTGCATGAGCACGAGCGACGGCATCGTGCGCGGGATGGACGCCATCGACACGGGAGCGGCGATCGCCGTACCCGTCGGCGCGCCGGCCCTCGGCCGCATCCTCAACGTGCTCGGTGAGCCGGTGGACAACGGGGCGGCGATTCCCGCGAGCGCCGAGCGCTGGCCCATCCACCGCAAGCGCCCCGACTTCGTGAACCTCGAGCCCAAGACGGAAGTCTTCGAGACGGGCATCAAGGTCGTGGACCTCATCGCCCCGTTCGTGAAGGGCGGCAAGATCGGCCTCTTCGGCGGCGCCGGCGTGGGCAAGACCGTCGTCATCATGGAGCTGATCAACAACGTGGCCAAGGGCCACGGCGGCAAGTCGGTGTTCTGCGGCGTGGGCGAGCGCACGCGCGAGGGCAACGACCTCTACCTCGAGATGAAGGAATCGGGCGTGCTCGACAAGGTGGCCCTGATCTACGGCCAGATGAACGAGCCGCCGGGCGCGCGCCTCCGCGTGGGCCTCTCGGGCCTCACCGTGGCCGAGTATTTCCGCGACAAGGAGAACGCGGACGTGCTCGTGTTCATCGACAACATCTTCCGCTTCACCCAGGCGGGCTCCGAAGTGTCCGCCCTCCTCGGCCGCATGCCGAGCGCCGTGGGCTACCAGCCGACGCTCGCCACGGAAATGGGCGACCTGCAGGAGCGCATCACCTCCACGCGCAACGGCTCGATCACGTCGGTGCAGGCCATCTACGTGCCCGCCGACGACCTCACCGACCCGGCGCCGGCCACCGCGTTCGCCCACCTCGACGCGCAGGTCGTGCTCTCGCGCAAGATCACCGAGCTCGGCATCTACCCCGCGGTGGATCCGCTCGACTCGAGCTCGCGAATTCTCGACCCGCAGTACGTCGGCGCGCGGCATTACGCCGCCGCCACCGAGGTGCAGCGCATCCTGCAGCGCTACAAGGAGCTCCAGGACATCATTGCCATCCTCGGCATGGAAGAGCTGGGCGAGGACGACAAGAAGGTCGTGGGCCGCGCCCGTCGCATCCAGCGCTTCATGTCGCAGCCGTTCTCGGTGGCCGAGCAGTTCACGGGCATCCCCGGCAAGTACGTGAAGCTCGACGAGACCATCTCGTCGTTCGAGCGCCTCACGCAAGGCGAGTTCGACCACCTGCCCGAGCAGGCGTTCTTCATGGCCGGCGGCATCGACGAAGTGGTCGAGAACGCCAAGAAGATGGCCTGATGCTGAAGGTCTCGGTCATCTCGCCGGAGGCCGTCCTCTTCGAGGGCGAGGCGGCGTCCGTCGTGGCGCCCGCGTTCGACGGCGAGGTCGGCATCCTCACCGGCCACGCCGCGATGGTCACCACGCTCGGCACCGGCATGCTGCGCGTGGGCGACGGGCAGAAGTTCCGCGTGGAGGGCGGCTTCCTCCAGGTCGCGGACAACGAAGTCCGCGTGGTGACGGAGAAAGCCGAGAAGGCCTAGAGCAGCCGCTGGACCAGCGCCGCCGACCGCTCGGCGGCGCCCAGCCCGTCCTGGATGACGCGCTGTGCGGCTTCGCCGGCCGCGGCGCGGGCCACCGGGTCGCGAAGCAGCCCGCCAATGCGATCGGCCAGCGCGGCCCTGTCGCCCGCGACGAACCCACCCCCGGCGCTGACGAGTGCGACGGCGTCGCGAACGTCGGCGCCCTGCGGGCCAAACACCGCGGGCACGCCGTGTGCCGCAGGCTCCACGAGCGAGTGCAGGCCGGCCGCGTGGAACCCGCCCCCGACGTACGAGACGGTCGCGAGGGCATAGAGGTCGGCCAGCACCCCGACGCGATCGACGATCACAACGTCCGTTTCGGGCGCGGCGGTTTCCAGCGTGGCAGCCGAAAGTCCGGTGGCGCGGGCCCATTCGACCGTGGCTGCCGTGTGCGCCGGCCCGGGCTCGTGGGGCGCGATGACGAGTCGCGCGCCAGGTGCGGAGGCACCAATCCGATGCCATGCCGGCAGGAGGCGTTCTTCGTCGGCGGCCCAGGTGGAGCCGGCAACGACTGTGGGGCGGTTCGTGCCCAGCCGGGCCACGAACGCCTGCCCGGCGCCGGGGGACTGGGCCCGCTCCCAGGCCTGGTCGTAGCGCACGTCGCCGGTGACCTCCACGCGCTCGGGCCGTACGCCGAGCGCCACGAGGCGGGCGGCACTTGCGTCGTCCACGGCGCCCGCGGCACCGATGGCGGCGTAGGCGTCGCGCAGCACCAGCCGCGCGGGCAACGACGTCCGGCCCGACGTCGGCGACACGGCGGCGGACGTGAGGGCGACGCGCACGCCGCGTCGCGCTGCCTCTGCGACCAGCAGCGGCCACACGTCGAGCTTGCTGAAGACGAGGACGCGCGGGGCGAGCGCCTCGAGGAGCCGCGCTGCGGCGGACGACGTGTCGAACGGGAGGTAGTCCGCGACGTCGGCTCCCACGGTTGCCGCGAACTTCGCCGCACTCGGGGAGAAGAAGGTGTAGGCGACCTGCAGGGCGGGATTCCGCTCTCTTAATAGATGCAGGACGGGCCGGGCCATCAGCCCTTCGCCGACGGAGGGCGCGTGCATCCACACGAGCGGCTGCGCACGGTCGCGGTGCGCCGCGGCCCACGCCGTGAGGCGATCGTCGGCGCCGGGAACGAAGGGCTGACCTTCATCTGGGTTCCGCAGCTGTTCGCCCGCATGCCGGCCGGGCGACTGTTCATGTCCTTCTTTTTCCTCGCCCTGTTCTTCGCCGCCTGGAGCAGCCTGATCGCAATGATCGAGCTCGCCTCCCGGGTGCTGATCGACGCCGGTTATTCACGAAGACGCGCGATCCGAACGGTCGGGGTCGCGGGGTTCCTGCTCGGGATGCCGTCTGCACTGTCGCTCGAGTTCTTCCGGAACCAGGACTGGGTATGGGGAGTCGGCCTGATGCTGTCGGGCCTGTTCTTCGCGTTCGGCGTCATGCGCTACGGCCTGGATCGATTCCGCCAGACGCTGATCAACCGACCCGGGAGTGACTTCCGGATCGGGCGCTGGTGGAATGTCGCGATCGGGCTCGTGCTCATCGAGGCGGTCGTCCTGCTCGGCTGGTGGATGAGCCAGGCCGTCAGCGACGATGGTCTGTGGGCCACGTTCACCCCGTTGTCCAGCTTCAACGTGGGCACGGTCCTGTTCCAGTGGGCGATCGCCCTGGTGGCCTTCCTCATTCTGAATCCTGTGCTGGCCCGGCGTTTCGCGGGTGCCACGGCGGATGCCACTGCGGATGTTCCGGCGGACGACGCGGGGGCGGGTCC
>JAYEKC010000236.1:0-17076 GCA_034716715.1 Gemmatimonadota bacterium
CGCGGGCGTGCGCTCGCGGCGCGAGCGTCCGGGGCCGGCGCCCGACTGTACGAATGGACGCCGGCGCTCTCGTTCACCGGCCGCGAGGTGCGCACGCCGAACGGGCGCGTGCACTGCGGCGCCGTGGTGATTGCGGTGGACGGCGGGCTCGAGGAGGTCGTGCCGGCGCTCCGCGGCACCGTGCGCACCACCCGGCTGCAGATGCTGGCTACGGAATCCGATCCCGCGGTGCAAATTGCCTGTCCGGTGTCACTGAACCACGGATTCGACTACGGCCAGCAGCTCCCCGACGGGCGCATCGCGCTCGGCGGGGGCCGCAACCGTTCGTTCGACACCGAGTGGGGCGCGCCCGCGGAGCCGTCGGAGGCGATCCAGTCGTACCTCGACGCGCTGCTTCGCAACCGCATCGGCTCGCGCGCGCGGGTCACGCACCGGTGGGCGGCGCGGGTGGCGTACACGACGTCGGGACTGCCGGTGCTCGCCGAAGTCGAGAAGGGCGTGTGGGCTGCCGGTGGATACAGCGGCACGGGCAACCTGATGGGAACGCTCTGCGGGCGCGCGGCGGCGCAGCTCGCCGCCGGGCGAGCGTCGCCCGACGCAACGACGCTCGCTGCGCTGCTCTCGGGGGCCGCGCCATGCGAATCATGAGGGCGGCGCCGGGCACCGCTCCCCACCGGGAATGGCGGGAGGAGCGCACGTGCTGAAGCAGACGCCGTTCCACCCGCGCACGTCGCTGCTCTGCCAGGGCCAGAACTGGCGGCGCTGGGCCGGCCACCTCGCCGCGAGTTCGTACGACCTCGTGCACGACCGCGAGTACCACGCGATCCGGAACGCCGCCGCACTCCTCGACGTGTCGCCGCTGTACAAGTACCTCGTCACGGGTCCCGACGCCGCGCGACTGCTCGACCGCGTGGTCACGCGCGACATCGGGAAGCTCGCGCCGGGGCGGGTCGTCTACACCACGTGGTGCGACTCCGGCGGCAAGGTGATCGACGACGGCACCGTGGCGCGCCTCGACGACCGGCGATTCCGCATGACCTCGGCCGACCCGACGTTCCGCCTGTTGCACGAGAACGCGCACGGCCTTCGCGTGGATATCGCCGACGTCTCGGAGTCCACGGCGGCGCTGGCGCTGCAGGGGCCGAACGCCCGCGCCGTGCTCGAGGAAGTGACCGGCGGCGACCTCGCCGGCCTCCGCTACTTCCACGTGACGGCGGCCACGGCGCGCGGCGCCGGCGGCACGCGCGTGCCGCTGGAGATCTCGCGCACCGGCTACACCGGCGACCTCGGCTACGAGCTCTGGCTCGACCCGAAGGACGCGCTCGCGCTCTGGGACGCACTCATGGCCGCGGGCGTCGCGTACGGCCTCGCGCCGACGGGAATGATGGCGCTGGACATCGCCCGCATCGAGGCGGGCCTGATGCTCGCCGACGTGGACTACGTGGGCGCGCTCAAGGCGCTCATCCCGAGCCAGCTCTCCTCGCCGTACGAGCTCTCGCTCGACTGGACGGTGAAGCTCGACAAGGACCACTTCACGGGCCGCGACGCGCTCGCCGCCGAGCGGGCCCGCGGGCCCGCGTGGCGGTTCGTGGGGATCCAGGTGGACTGGAACGCGCTCGAGGCGTTGTACGCCGCCGTCGACCTGCCGCCGCGCGTGCCCACGGCCGCGTGGCGCGCCAGCGTACCGCTGTACGACGGCGAGCTGCAGGTGGGCTACTGCACGAGCGGCTGCTGGAGCCCGCTGCTCAAGCAGTACATCGCGCTCGCGCACGTGCCCTCGCGCTTCGCCGCGCCCGGCACGCGGCTCGACTTCGAGGTGACGGTGGAGCACCGGCGGAAGCGCGCCGCGTGCCACGTGCGCAAGACGCCGTTCCTCGACCCGCCGAGGAAGCGGGCATGACGCGCACCGCGGTGATTCCACGCACCGGGAGCCGCCCGTGACGCCGCGCTATGACGCGATCGTGATCGGCGGCGGCCACAACGGCCTCATCAACGCCGCGTACCTCGCGCGCGCCGGCCGCAAGGTGCTCGTGCTCGAGCGCCGCGAGCTCGTGGGCGGCGCGGCCGTGAGCGAGCAGGTGTTCCCGGGCTTCACGTTCTCCGTGTTCTCGTACGTCGTGAGCCTGCTCCGGCCCGAGATCATCCGCGAGCTCAACCTGCCCGCGCACGGCCTGCACGTGCTGCCGCTCGAGAGCACGGTGACGCCGATGCTGAACGGCGACTACCTCGCCGGCTGGGCCGATCACGACCTCTCGCGGCAGGAACTGTACCGGCATTCGCCGCAGGACGCCGACGCGTACGACGAGTACGGCCGGCTGATGCACCACATGGCGTATGCCGTGCGGCCCATCCTCTCGATGCTGCCGCCCGACCCGACGTCGCTCTCGCCGCGCGACCTGATGGGCATGCTGAAGTTCGGCAAGCACATGCGGTCGCTCGGCGACGAGAAATTCCATGCGCTGCACAAGCTGATGACCATGAGCTCGGCCGACTTCCTCGACGAGTGGTTCGAGTTCGACACGCTCAAGGCGACCAAGTCGGCGAGCGGCATCATCGGCACGTTCCTCGGCCCGCGCTCGCCCGGCACCGCGTACGTGCTGCTCCATCATTACATGGGCGAGCTGGACGGCGTGTTCCGCGCGTGGGGCTTCGCCAAGGGCGGCACCGGCGGCGTGAGCGAGTCCATCGCGTCGTCGGCACGCGCGTTCGGCGCGGAGATCCGGTGCAACGCGCCCGTGGCCCGGGTGATCACGAAGGGCGGGCGCGCCGTCGGCGTGGCGCTCGAGAATGGCGACGAGTTCCACGCGAACGTGATCGTGTCGGGCCTCGACCCGCGGCGCTCGTTCCTCCAGCTGCTCGACCCGAAGGAGCTCCCCGCCGACTTCGCCGACGCCATCCGGCGCTACAAGTTCCGCGGCTCGTCGGGCAAGGTGAACCTCGCGCTCTCGGAGCTGCCGCGGTTCACCTGCCTCGAGGGCAACGCGCCGGCACGGGCCATGCTGCGACAGGCGGCGTGGCGCGGCGCGTTCTCCATCAGCCCGTCGCTCGACTACGTGGAACGTGCGTTCGACGACGCCAAGTACGGCCAGTTCTCGCGGCAGCCGTACATGGACATCATCATCCCGTCGATGATCGACCCCGGCATGGCGCCGCCCGGCAAGCACGTGATGTCCATCTTCGTGCAGTACGCGCCGTACAACCAGCAGGGCGGCTGGACCGACGCCAACCGGGAGGCGTTCGGCGACGCGGTGGTGAACACGCTCTCGCAGTTCGCGCCCAACCTGAAGTCCGCCATCCTGCACCGGCAGGTGATCACGCCGGCCGACATCGAGCGCATCACCGGCCTCACCGAGGGCAACATCTTCCAGGGCGAGCTGGCGCTGCACCAGCTCTTCTTCTTCCGCCCGGCGCCGGCGTGGGCGCGCTACACCACGCCCATCCGCGGCTACTGGCAGTGCGGGTCGGGCACGCACCCTGGGGGCGGGATCATGGGCGCGAGCGGCCGGCTCGCCGCGCTCGAGATCCTGGAACACGGATGACAGCGGACCGGGGCCGGATGAACGCGGATACGACCGTACGAGACACCGGCCGGGGGGCGCCGTGAATCCCGCCGTGCAGGTCCGGAGAGCAGCGTACGACGCCATCGTCATCGGCGCGGGCGTGAACTCGCTCGCCGCCGCGGCGACCCTCGCGAAGGCGGGGCGCACGGTGCTCGTGCTCGAGCGACGCGCCGCCGTCGGCGGAGCGGGGAGCGCGCTCGAGATCGAGCCGGGTTTCCACGCGGACGCCGCGTACGACGACATTGGCTGGATTCCGTCGTCGCTGGTCCGCGACCTCGACCTCACGCGCCACGTGCGCATCGTGAGTTCGGCCATGCCCGTGGTGGCCGCCGACGGCAACGATGCATCGCTGACGTTCACGGCCAGTGGTCCCGACCTCGACGGCCTGCGCCGGCTCTCGCCCCGCGACGCGTCGCGATGGCCGGAGTTCGCCGGCCGCGTGGCGGCCATCGCGGGATTCCTGCGCACGCTCTACGCCGCGCCCGTGCCCGACACCGCGCTCGACCAGGCGGGCGACCTCCGCACGGCCCTGCGCCTGGCGCTCAAGTACCGCGGCCTCGGCCGGCGCGACATGGTCGAGGTGCTGCGCGTACTCCCGATGTCCGTCGCCGAGTGGCTCGACGACTGGTTCGAGCACCCCCTGCTCAAGGGGGCGCTCGCCGCGCGCGGCGTGACGCATTCGGCGTTCGGCCCGCGCGCGGCCGGCACGGCGTTCGTCTTCCTCCATCACCAGGTAGCCGCGAGGCCCGGGGCGATGCGGTCGGGCCTTCGCGTGGAGGGCGGCATCGGCGCGTTCGCGGCGGGCCTCGCCCGGGCGGCGCAGGCCGCGGGTGCGGAGGTGCGCACCGGCGCGGAAGTACGGCGCATCACCGCCGCGCGCGGCGCCGTGGACGGCGTGGAGCTGGCGAGCGGCGAACGGATCGCGGCGGCGCGCGTGGTGTCCGGGGCGAGCCCGCGGCACACGTTCCTCGAGTTGTGCGATCCCGCGCGGCTCGAGCCGGGGTTCGTACACGCCGTATCGCGCATCAGGTACCGCGGCGCGTTCGCACGGGTGCACTTCTCGCTCGACGGCCTCCCGCCGCTCGGCGGCGACCGGGCGAGCGGGGCGCTCGTGGCGCCCGACATGGACTACCTCGAGCGCGCGGCCGACGACGCCAAGTACGGCCGCGCGTCGGAGCGGCCGTTCGTGCGTGCGTTCGTCCCCACTGTGGCCGACCCGTCGCGCGCGCCGGAGGGGAAGCACGTGCTCTCGGCGCACGTGCAGTACGCACCGTACCGGCTGCGCGAGGGCCGGTGGGACGACGCCGGGCGCGAGGCGCTCGGCGACCGCGTGATGGACACGCTGGAGCGCTACCTGCCCGGCCTCAAGGCGCTCGTGCGCCGTCGCGAGGTGTTGACGCCCGTGGACCTCGAGCGTGAGTTCGGGCTGCCGGAGGGGCACGCGTACCACGGCGAACTGGCCCTCGACCAGGCGATGTTCATGCGGCCGGTGCCGGCATGCAGCCACTACCGGTCGCCGGTGCGGGGGTTGTACGTGTGCGGGCCCGGGGCGCATCCGGGCGGCGGAACAGCGGGCGTGGCGGGGGCGAACGCCGCGCGCACCGTTCTTGCCGACGGGGCGCCCTGAGGCGTGGTCCGTGACGGCGGCCGCGGATCACCGCCCCGCACCGTCGTCGTCACGGTCCCGCCCGCCGCGCTCGCGGTCCACCGAGGAGCGCGCCGCCGTGTCGCCGCGGGCGCCCGACGCGACGTACGCGCTTGCGGCACCGTGCTGGTACACGAGCTGGCCTCCGCTGTGCCCGACACGCACACCTGCGACCACGAGGCCGACGGCTGCCGCCGTCGATACGCCGCGGGCCACGGCACCCACACGGCCCCGGATTGCGCCCGCCGCGAACAGCACCAGCGTGCCCGCCGACAGCGCCAGGAATGTCTCCGCGGCATCGGCATGGGTCGCGACCGCGCGCGAGCCGATGACGTCCTCGACCCGGTCTTCCTGACCCTCGCCCGTTTCTACGCTGAGCCAGGCGCTTGCCGCAAGGGCGACCGCCACCGTCGCCGGGACGGCCCATGCGCGGGCCACGCGGGCGCCGCGGCCGATTGCCCACATGGCGACGGCGGCAGAGATTGGCAGCAGGAACATGAACACGATCGGGAAATGGACGACCGCTGGGTGAAGAGGATCAGGCAGCATGGGTGGTACCTCGTGTTGGAGTCGCCGGTCACGGTACGGCGGCGGCGCGAGCCATGCCATCCGACGTTTGCCATGCCCTCGACGCGCATGCCGACATCCGTCACATGCCGGAGCTGAGCGCAATGGAGGAAGACGTGGTGGGCCGCCTTCGGCGCGTGCTGGCCGGGGTGCTGGCGGTCATCGTCATCGGCGGACTGACCGATCTCGCGCTCGATCGACCGGCGCGGTGGTTGTCCGCCCACGTCGTGCTCGAGGTGGGATTGATCGCGGGGGCGGCGACCATGGCCGCGTTGCTCTGGCGCGGCTGGCTGGCCGCCGAGCGCTCGCTTGGTGAAACGCGAGCGGAACTCGCGCGGCACGCGGCGGAACGCGACGCGTGGCGGGCGGCGTCGCAGGCCGCCGTCGAAGGGTTCCGGCAGGCGATCGACGCCCAGTTCGGCACGTGGCAACTCACTGACGCGGAGCGGGAGGTGGCGGCGCGGCTTCTGCGGGGCGAGAGCCACAAGGTGATCGCCCACAGCACCGGCCGGAGCGAGCGTACCGTGCGTCAGCACGCGGTGGCGGTCTACGCGAAGTCGGGGTTGCGGGGACGCGCGGAACTTGCCGCCTTCTTTCTCGATGACCTGCTCGTGGCGCCCCAGCAAGCACCGTGACGGACATGACGGACGTCGACCGCGCCGGCCGACGGTCGGCCTCGCGCACGGCAACCGTTCATTAATGTCGTCGGCGATTGATTGAGAGCGGGCCGACGGGCTCGCCGATTGTGATTCGGCCTCTGTTCGGTTAGTTATACGGCCCCCGGCATCCGCACCGGAACCAGGAGGACATGCGATGGGCTCCCACCACCGCGCCGCCACATCGACGGCCGCACCAGTCGTTCTTCTCGCGATCGTCGCTTGCGGCGGCGGCGGCCCGTCGGGGGGTGGAGCCGGTGGACGCGGCGGCATGCCGGCACCGGAAGTGGCGGTCGTCACCGTGGCCCGCGAAAACGTCCCCGTCACGTACGAGTTCGCCGCCGCCGTGGTGCCGTACCGTTGCGTCGAGGTGCGCCCCCGCGTCGAGGGACTCATCACCGAGCGCGCGTTCACCGAGGGCCAGACGGTCAATGTCGGCGACGTCCTCTACCGCGTCGAGCCCGCCAGGTACGAGGCCGCGTTCCACGCCGCCGAGGCGCGGGTGGAGGCGGCGAAGCTCCGCTACGACCGCTACAAGCCGCTCCTCGCGCAGAACGCCATTGCCAGGCAGGACTATGACAACGCCAACTCCGACCTCGAGGCGGCGCAGGCGGCGCTCACCCAGGCCAAGCGCGACTTCGACGACACGTACGTGCGCGCGGAGTTGGCGGGGCGTGTGGGCCGCACGCTGCTCGAGGTGGGCGCGCGCGTGAGCGGCGCGTCCGACCTGCTCACCACGATTGACCGGCTCGACCCGGTGTACGTGAGCTTCCGCCCGTCGTCGCAGCAGGTGCTGGCGTGGTCGCGCGACGCCGAAGCGCGCGCCCTCATGCGCCCGGGCAGTGTCCTCGCCGTCGAGGCGATCCTGCCCGACGGGTCGGTCGCGCCGCAGCAGGGGAAGCTCGACTTCGTGGCGCCGTCGCTCGACCCGGCCACGGGCACGAAGGAGTTCCGCGCCACGTTCGCCAACCCCACGGGCCTGCTCGTGCCGGGCGAGTTCGTGCGCGCGCGCCTCGCGGGATTCCACGAGCCGAACGCCATCGCCGTCCAGTCGCGCGCGGTGCAGACGGCAATGGGCCGTCAGTTCGTTTACGTCGTGGCCGCGGGCGACACCGTGCGGCCCCGCGACGTGACCACGGGCCACTGGAGCGGCGACCGCTGGATCGTCACCAGCGGGCTCGCCGCCGGCGATCGTGTGGTGGTGGACGGCATCCAGAAAGTTGGGCCGGGCCGCGTCGTGAAGCCGGTGCCACTGGAAGACGCCGCGGGCGCGGCGGCACCCGCGCCCGCCGGCGCATCAGCCGGCACACCAGCTGGCACACCAGTTGGCACACCAGCTGGCGCGCGGTCTGGCGCACCGGCAAAGGCGGCCGGACGGACGCCGTGAGCGAGCCGGGCGCCATGCTCCCCGAGCCCGACTCGGGGCACGAATACGAAATCAGGTACTTCTTCATCCGCCGGCCGGTGCTGGCGGGCGTCATCTCCATCGTGCTCACCTTGCTCGGCGTGTTCGCGATGCGGCTGCTGCCGGTGGCGCGCTACCCGCAGATCACGCCCCCGGGCATCGTGGTGACGGCCGTGTACCCGGGCGCCACGGCGCAGGACGTGGCCGAGGCGGTGGCGGCGCCAATCGAGCAGCAGCTGTCGGGCCTGCAGGGCATGCTCTACTACTCCTCGGCCAACTCGAGCGACGGCTCGATGACGCTGCAGATCGCGTTCGACGTGACACGCAACCAGGACCTGGCGGCCGTCGACGTACAGAACGCGGTGAAGCTGGCCGAGCCGCAGCTCCCCGATGCCACGCGCCAGATCGGCGTGACCGTGGTGAAGGCCAACACGGACATCCTCGCCGTGGTGGCGCTCCAGGCGACGGACACCGCGCGCTACGACGCGGCGTACCTCACGAACTACATGAAGCTGTACGTGGAGGACGAGGTCAAGCGCGTGCCGGGCGTGGGCCAGGCGACCGTGTTCGGCGGCCTCGTCTTCTCGATGCTGCTGCAGATGGACCCGGACAAGATGGCGCGCTACGGCGTGACGGTGAGCGACGTGCAGGCGGCCGTGCGCGAGCAGAACGCGACGAACCCCGCGGGCCGCATCGGGCGCGAGCCGGCGCCGCCGGGCACGGAGCTCACGATCCCGGTCACCACGACGGGCCGCCTGCAGACGCCGGACCAGTTCAACGACATCATCATCCGCGCGCGCCCCGACGGTTCGTTGATCCGGCTCCGCGACATCGGGCAGGCGAAGCTGGCGTCGCAGAGCTACGACTTCGCGGCGCGGGTCAACGGCAAGGCCGCGGGTTTCATGCTGATCTTCATGCGGCCGGGCGCCAACTCCTTGCAGACGATCGACGGCATCCGGGCGCGCATGACCGAGCTGCAGCGCGCCTTCCCGCCGGGGCTCACCTGGGGCATCCCCTTCGACACGACGCCCTTCGTCACCGAGTCCATCCGCGAGGTCGTGGTCACGCTCCTCGAGGCGCTCGTGCTGGTGGCCGCCGTGGTGTTCCTCTTCCTCCAGAGCTGGCGCGCCACACTCATCCCGATGCTCGCCGTGCCGGTCTCGGTGGTTGGCACGTTCCTGGGCATGGCGGCGATCGGGTTCTCGGTGAACGTCCTCACGCTCTTCGCGCTGGTGCTCGCCATCGGCATCGTGGTGGACGACGCCATCGTGGTGATCGAGAACGTCGAGCGCATCATGGCGACGGAGAACGTGCCGGTGCGCGTCGCGGCCGACCGCGGCATCCGGCAGGTGGCCGGTGCGCTGATCGCGATCGTCCTCTCGCTCATCGCGGTGTTCCTGCCGGTGGGCTTCGCCGGCGGCGTGACCGGCGAGATGTTCAAGCAGTTCGCCATCACGATCGTGCTCGCGGTGGTCATCTCGGGGCTCGTCGCCCTCACGCTCACGCCGGCACTCTGCGCGCTCCTCCTCAAGGAGTCGCCCGAGCGGCACACGGCAGGGTTCTTCGGCGCGTTCAACGCCTGGTTCCACCGCGTCACCAACGGCTACGCGGGCGCGGTGGACCGGGTGCTCGGCCGGCCCAGGGCCTGGCTCGGCGCGTTCGCCGTCGTCGTCGTGCTGGCGGCGTTCCTGCAGCGCACCACGGCCACCGCGTTCGTGCCCACGGAGGACAAGGGCTACTTCGCCATCGCCGTGCAGCTGCCCGACGGCGCGTCGCTCCAGCGCACAACCGCGGTCGTGAAGCGCATCGAGGGCTTCCTCCGGGAGGAGCCCGCCGTGCGCAACATGGTCGCCCTCGTGGGGCTCGACATCCTGACCCGCTCCAACCAACCCAACGGCGCGACGGTGTTCGCCAACGTCAAACCGTGGGGCGAGCGCGGCGCGGGCGAGTCCGTGGACGCCATCACCGCGCGCCTCAACGCGAAGCTCTTCGGGATGAAGGACGCCATCGGCTACGCGTTCAACCTGCCGGAGATCCCGGGGCTCGGCGCCACGGCGGGCGTGGAGGCCAGCCTCCAGAGCCGGAGCGGGATGCCGTACGCCGACTTCGCGAGCGCCGTGGCCGACTTCAACGGCGCCGGCAACCAGCTCCGCGCGGCCGGCGGCATGAACATCAACTTCCGGCCCAACGTGCCGCAGCTCTACGTGGACGTGGACCGCGACGCGGCCAAGGCGCGCGGCGTGCGGCTCGGCGACCTGTTCGGCACCATGCAGGCGCTGCTCTCGACGCTGTACATCAACGACTTCAACCTCTACGGCCGCACCTACCGCGTGCAGATGGAGGCGCAGCAGCCGTTCCGCATGCGCCCCGAGGACATCGGCCGCATGTACGTGCGCGGCACCAACGACGCGATGATCCCCATCTCGGCGCTCACGCACACGGAGTTCCGCAGCGGCCCCACGCTGCTCACGCGGTTCAACGGGTTCACCTCGGCGTCCATCACGACGGCGCCGACGGCCGGGTACTCGTCGGGTGAGCTGATGCAGCAGATGGACTCGCTCGTGGCGCGGGACTTCGCGTCGCGCGGCGTGGCGCTGTCGTATTCCGGCCAGTCGTACCAGGAGCGCGCGTCGAGCGGCGCCGGCGCGCTCGTCCTCGCGCTCGGACTCGTGATCGTGTTCCTGGTGCTCGCGGCGCAGTACGAGAGCTTCTCGCTGCCGTTCGCCGTGCTGCTCGTGATCCCGTTCGGCGTGCTCGGCGCATTCCTCGGCATCCGACTGCGCGGGATGCCCAGCGACATCTACTTCCAGGTGGGGCTCATCACGGTGGTGGGACTCGCGGCGAAGAACGCGATCCTGCTCGTGGAGTTCGCCACGGAGCTGCGGGCGCAGGGCATGGGCATCGTCGAGTCGGCGATCGAGGCGGGCCGCCTTCGCCTCCGCCCCATCCTGATGACGTCGTTCGCGTTCATCTTCGGCGTGTCGCCGCTGGTGGTGGCGGGCGGCGCGGGCGCGGCGAGCCGCCACGCCATCGGCACGACCGTGTTCGCCGGCATGCTCTTCGCGACCGCGATCGGGATCTTCTTCATCCCCCTCTTCTTCACGGTCATCCGGAAGGTGGCCGAAGGTCGGCGCGCAGCGGAGCCCGCGCGGCTCGCCGGCGGAGGGGCGTCGTGATGCGCGCCGCCTCCCTCCTCGCCGCCCTGGCGCTCGCCGCGGGATGCGTCGCGGGATGCGCCGTGGGCCCGTCGTACGCGCCGGCGCCCGTCGTGCCCGCCACCGCGAAGGTGGGGCAGCGGCCGTACGCCGATTCGCTGCGGCCGTTCATCGACTCGGTGGCCGCGGCGCGGCGGGCCGACGCCGGCGTGGCGAACGAGCGCCAGGTGCGCGTCGAGCCGCCGCCCCGGCTTGCCGACGCCGCCTGGCTCGACATCCTCGACGACACCGTGCTCGTGAACCTGATCCGCACGGCGGTGATGCAGAACCGCGACGTGGCCCTCGCGCAGGCACGCATCCGCGAGTACCGCGCCAACGCCGACGCCGTGACCGGAGCGCTGTTCCCGCGCGTCGCGCTCAACGGCACGGCGAGCAGCAACCAGGCCGTGTTCGGCGCGTCGCCGCCGGTGAAATACGACGCCCTGCGCGTCACGGCCGACGTGGCGTGGGAGCTCGACTTCTGGGGCAAGTCGCGCCGCGGGCTCGACGCCGTGAACGCCGACCTCGCCTCGCAGGAGGCGGCCGGGCGGGCCGCCGTGCTCTCGCTCGTGGGCGACGTGGCGACCGGCTACCTGCAGCTGCTGGAGCTCGACGAGGAGCACGCGGTGGCGGAACGGACGCTGGCCAGCTTCCGCGCCACGCTCTCGCTCGCGCAGCGCCGGTTTGCGCAGGGCGTGGTGTCGGAGCTCGACGTGCGACAGTTCGAGGCGCAGCTCGCCGCCCCGCTCGCGCGGCTCGCGCAGGTGGAGCGGCTCCGCGTGCAGCAGGAGCACGCGCTCAACGTCCTGCTTGGCGAGGCGCCCATGCCCATACGCCGCGGTGGGTCGCTCGTGGCGGCCACGCGGGCGGTGGCGGTGCCGGACTCGCTGCCCGCGTCGCTCCTCGAGCGGCGGCCCGACGTGGCGGCGGCCGAGCGGGCCTACGCGGGCGCCACGGCGCGCATCGGAGTGGCGGCGGCGGCGCGCCTGCCGTCGCTCACGATCACCGGGTCGTACGGCACGCAGTCGCCCGCAGGCAACCGCCTGTTCGCCACGGGCACGGACGTGTACACCGTGCAGGCCGGCGTCTCGGTGCCGCTCTATACGGGCGGGCGCCTCCGGAACGAGGAGGCCGCCGCACGCGCCCGCGCCGACCAGGCGAAGGCGGCGTACGAGCGCACCGCGCTCACGGCGCTGCGCGAGGCCGGCGACGCGCTGGTGGCGGCGCGCACCACGCGCGACGAGACGGCCGCGAGCGAGACGCAGGCCGTCGCGCTCCGGCGCGCGTTCGAGCTCGCGCAGCTCCGCTATCAGTCGGGGATCTCGAGCTACCTCGAGGTGCTCGACGCCGAGCGAGGCCTGTTCAACGCGGAGCTCACGCTGTCGCAGTCGCGGCTCCGGCAGCTCACGGCCACGGTACAGCTGTACAAGGCGCTTGGGGGGAGCTGGCCGCAGCCGCGGTGACGCCAGGAGTGTCAAAACCGCACCGCCAGCGGCCGCACGACATGAAACCGTGGCGCACGGGGCGGCGTAGGCGGGTGCGCGCCTGCCTTTCCCCCAAGCCCCGAGACGCCGCATGGAACGCTTCCTCCGCGACTTCCGCTACGGAGTGCGTACGCTCGCCAAGAGCCCCGGCCTGACGATCGTCGCCACGATCGCCCTCACCCTTGGCATCGGGCTCACCACCACGATGTTCAGCATCACGTACGGCGCCATCATGCGGGGCCTGCCGTACGCCGACGGCGACCGCATCGTCCAGGTGCGGCGCGACCAGCCCGAGCGCGGCAACCGGCGGATGAACATGCCGGTCGCGGAATACGAGGAGTTCCGGACGCTGCAGCATTCGTTCGACGCGTTCGCGGCGTGGTACTCGGGCACGGTCAACGTGTCCGGCACCGGCGACGCCGAGCGGTACACGGGCTCGTTCGTCACGGCGTCGGCCTTCGACCTGCCGCGCGTACGGCCGCTGCACGGCCGCACCATCCTGCCGGGTGAGGACGTCGCGAACGGCCCCAGGGTCGCGGTGATCGGCTACACGATGTTCCAGCGCCGGTTCGGCGGCGACTCGGCGGTGGTCGGGACGGTCGTCCGCGCGAACGGCCAGCCGTACACGATCGTCGGCGTGATGCCCGAGGAGTTCCGTTTCCCGGACGACGCGGCCATCTGGCTGCCGCTGCAGCTGAATCGTACGCCGGCCTTGCGCACCGACGGCACGTGGGTGACCGTCGCGGGCCGCCTCAGGGACGGGACGACGCTCGCGCAGGCGACCGCCGAGCTCCGCGACATCTCGGCGCGGTTCGCCGCGGAGTACAAGACGACGAACGAGGGCATCACGGCGTACGCCATGTCGTTCGTGGACGCCGAGATCGGCCCGCAACCACGCCAGCTCCTGTTCACGATGCTCGGCGCGGTATTCTTCGTGCTGCTCATCGCGTGCGCGAACGTGGCCAACCTGCTGCTCGACCGCGCGGCGCACCGGACAAAGGAAGTGGGCATCCGCACCGCCCTTGGTGCCTCGCGCGCCGCGGTGGTGCGGCAGTTCCTCGCCGAGGCGCTCGTGCTCACCGCGGTGGGCACCGTGCTCGGCACGGCGCTCGCGCAGGCCGGCATCACGCTGTTCAACCGCGCCATCGTCGACACGCAGCCGCCGTTCTTCATCGACATCCGGCTGCACCCGCCGGTGCTGCTGTTCACCGTGGGCGTGGCGCTGCTCGCGACGCTGCTGTCGGGCCTCATTCCCGCCATCCAGTCGTCGCGCACGGACATCAACGAGGTGCTGAAGGACGAGACGCGCGGGTCGTCGAGCCTCCGCATCGGGCGGATGAGCAAGGCGCTCGTCGTGTTCGAGATTGCGCTGTCGTGCGGCCTCCTCGTGGCGTCGGGCCTCATGATCAAGAGCGTGACGAAGCTCAACGCGATGGACCCCGGCTTCCGCCTGGCCAACATCTTCACGAGCCGCATCGGCTTCCCGGCCGGGTACACCGACACGACGATGCAGCGCCAGTTCTTCGCGGACCTGCGCGGGCGGCTCGCAGGGATTCCCGGCGCGCGAAGCGCCGCCATCGCGTCGGGCCTGCCGGGGGTGAACGTGGGGGGCGGCAACTTCACCGTGGACGGCGCCACGTACGGCCAGGAGAAGGACGTGCCCAACGCCCGCTGGCAGGCCGTGAGCGCCGGCTACTTCGAGACGTTCGACGTGCCCGTGCACCAGGGCCGGGCAATCGTCGAAAGCGACCGCCTCGACACCGAGCCCGTCGCGGTGGTGAACGAGGCGTTCGTGAGGAAGTTCTTCGGCGGCAAGGACGCCCTCGGCCGCCGCATTCGCCAGGGCGGCCTCGCGAGCAAGGCGCCGTGGATGACCGTCGTGGGCGTGGTGCCCGACGCGTACTCGGGGAACCAGAGCGAGCCGAAGCAGGCCGCGTACTACGTGCCGCTCACCCAGAACCACTCCAACTTCGTGAGCCTCGCCGTGCGCACCGACGGCGACCCGCTGGCCATCACGTCGCAGGTGCGCGAGGCCGTCAAGACGCTCAACCCCGACATCCCGATGTACTGGGTGTACTCGATGCAGGAGGCGTTCGAGCGACCCACGTGGTTCATCCGCGTGTTCGGGACGATGTTCATGATCTTCGGCGTGATCGCGCTGTTCCTGGCGTCCATCGGCCTGTACGCCGTGATGTCGTTCTCGGTGAGCCGGCGGGTGCGCGAGGTGGGGATCCGCATGGCGCTGGGCGCGCAGGGGCGCGACGTGGTGGGGATGATGTTTCGCCAGGGCCTGGTGCAGGTGACGGTGGGCATGGTGCTCGGCCTCGGACTCGCGGCGGGCGTGGCGCAGCTCATGGACGTGATCCTGTTCCAGGTGAACCCGCGCGACCCGGCGATCTTCGCCGGGGTGGTGGTCGTGCTGGCCGTGGTGGCGCTCGTGGCGTGCCTGGTGCCGGCGCGGCGCGCGACGCGCATCGACCCCCTCGTGGCGCTGCGCGCGGACTGACGCCCCGGGGGCCGCCCGGGAATCGCCGGCGTTGACGCGCCCGGGCTAACGCGCCCCGGGTCACCGGGGGCAGATTACGGTCGTGCCCGAATTCCGGAGCGAGCGGCCGTGACCACCTTCCACCCCACGACGCAGACGTACCAGGCGGGCGCCCGAACGCTGCCCCAACGGTACTACACCTCCGATGCCGTGCTCGAGGAGGAGCGCGAGCGGTTGTTCGCCAGGGCGTGGGTGTGCGTGGGGCGCGAGGCGGACGTCGCCGCACCCGGTGCCTATTTCCTGGCCGACGTGGCCGGCGAGAGCCTGATCGTGGTGCGCGACCGCGGGGGCCGCGTGCGCGCCCACTACAACGTCTGCCGGCATCGGGGCACGCGCATGTGCACCACGCCCTCCGGCACGTTCGGCGAGACGATCCAGTGCCCGTATCACGCGTGGACGTACCGGCTCGACGGCCGGCTCACCGGCGCGCCGCACATGCACGAGGTGCCGGGCTTCGCGATGGAGGACCACCCGCTCCACGAGGCCGCGCTCGGAACTTGGGAGGGCCTCCTCTTCGTGAACCTTGCCGATGACCCGCCGCCGTTCACGGATACGTTCGCCCCGCTCGAAGGCCGCTTCCGCCGATACAACCTCCCCGCGCTCACGGCCGTGCGCCGCATCGACTACGACGTGAAGGCGAACTGGAAGCTCGTCATGCAAAACTACTCCGAGTGCCTCCACTGCCCCACCATCCACCCGGAGCTCTCCACGAAGCTGCCCTACACGAGCGGCGCCAACGACCTCACCGAGGGCCCGTTCCTCGGCGGCTACATGGAGATCAAGGCGCCGCACGAGAGTGCGACCATGAGCGGCCGCGCGTGCGCGATCCCGCTGGGCAACATGACCGGCGACGAAAAGGCACGCGCGTACTACTACACGCTGTTTCCGTCCACGATGCTCAGCCTGCACCCGGATTACGCGGTGTTCTACACGGTGCACCCGGTGGCCGCCGACCGGACCACGGTGCGCTGCGAGTGGATGGTGCACCCTGACGCACCGGACAAGCCGGGCTACAACATCGCCGACGCCGAGGAGTTCTGGGACCGCACCAACCGCCAGGACTGGGACATCTGCGAGCGCAGCCAGGCCGGCGTGCGCTCGCGGGTGTACGCGCCCGGGCCATACTCGCCGCGCGAGAGCATGCCGGCGGCGTGGGATCGGGAGTACCTCCGGGTGATGCAGGCGACGGCCGGCTGACGCCGGCGCGCCACTCGACCGCAATCCGCATGCACCACATCGCCATTTCGAAACGGAGCCACACCATGCGCCGCAGTTCCGCCCTCCTCGTCCTTTCCGCATGCGCTGCGTGGCCTGCGGCCCAATCGCCGCTCAATGCCCAGTCGCCGAGTGGCATCGCGACGCCTGCGGCGTACTCGACCATCCGCGAGGCCGACATCAAGGCCGACCTCTACGCGATGGCGGGCGACGCAATGCGCGGGCGCGAGGCCGGCACGCTCGACGAGATGCGGGCGTCGATGTGGGTGGCCGACCAGTACCGGAAGTACGGCCTGCAGCCGATGGGCGAGGACGGCACCTACTTCCAGTGGTTCAACATGCGGCGCGCGCGAATCTCCACGGCGTCGAGTTCGGTCCGCATCGGCGGCCGCCCGTTCGAGTTGTGGACCGAGGCCACGCCCACCTC
Organism: Gemmatimonadota bacterium; assembly: GCA_034716715.1. Taxonomy (GTDB): domain Bacteria; phylum Gemmatimonadota; class Gemmatimonadetes; order Gemmatimonadales; family Gemmatimonadaceae; genus Fen-1231. The sequence continues at coordinate 16,699 of JAYEKC010000236.1, forward strand.
CAACCCGACGGGTGAGGTGGTGGGAACCACCGTCTTCGCCGGCGACGGCAGCGATTCCACCGTTGACGTTCGCGGCCGCGTCGCGGTGGTGACGCTGGTGCCGACGTCGGTGGGGACGCGCACAACCATCAACACGCCGGAATACCGCGCCGTGCGGCAGGGCCTCTCGGTGCAGGCCGCCGCGCTCGCGCGGCGCGGCGCCACGGCGGTGATCATCGTGGCCGACTCGCTGGGCGAGGAGAACTTCGACGCCGTGGCCAGGCTGCAGGCGCGCGGGACGTACTCGGTGCCGGGCGGCGCGAGCCGGTTCGCGACGCCCGATGACCCCTCGGGCCGCGGGGGCGCCGCCGGCCGGGGCGGCGCGGGAGCCGGCGGGCG
>JAYEKC010000237.1:0-3350 GCA_034716715.1 Gemmatimonadota bacterium
GTTCGTGTCAGGACATTCGAGGAAGGTTTTACAGCCGTGTGAAGGAGCGGTGATGATTGCATCCAGGACGCGCGACAGCGGAGGCCGGCCAACAGCGGCCGAGACGGGACGGCTCGATGTGCGAGTCGCGCGCCTCGACTGCGATGGTGATGCAAACCGAATCGAGCGTGCGCTGCGCAAGCTGCCTGGCGTGACCTCGATCGCCGTGTACCCGAAGTCTGCGCGTGTGGACGTGCAATACGTTCCGGCGACGACTTCGGACGAGGCATTGCGCGGCGTGCTGCGTGACCTGGGGTTCCCGCCCCAGGGCGGTCCGGAGGCGCCAGGCGTGCCCCGGCCATGGAAGAACCCGAAGGTCCTGTCGTCAGTCACGTCAGGTCTGCTACTCCTCGCCGGATGGTTGCTCAGTCGTGCGTGTGCGTCTGGCGCGGCCACGCTGACGCTCTACATCGCGTCGCTTCTCATCGGTGGGTACTACTTTGGCCGCGAAGCGCTCGAGGACCTCGTGTTCGAGCGCGAAGTCGGCATCGAGCTCCTAATGACCGTTGCCGCCGTCGTCGCGACCGTGATGGGTGCGGCCGGCGAAGGCGCGATGCTCGCGTTTCTCTACTCCATATCGGAGGCGGCTGAAGGCTATACCGAGGAGAAGACCCGCTCGGCGATTCGCGCGCTCATGGACCTTGCTCCCAAGACGGCACTCGTTCGCCGTGACGGGCGCGAAGTGGCAATTCCCGTAGAGCAACTGGTCGTGGGCGACGTCTTCATCGTCAAGCCTGGCCAGTCCGTCGCGACGGACGGGGAGGTTCTCGTGGGAACATCGAGCGTGAACCAGGCCCCCGTCACGGGAGAGAGCGTGCCAGTCGAGAAGGGCGTCGGCGACACGGTCTTCGCCGGCACGATCAACGCCGAAGGGTCACTGGAAGTGCGCGCGGCGAAGGCGTTCGCCGAGAACACCATCGCGCGAATCATCCACATGGTCGAGGAGGCGCAGGAGCGAAAGGGAACGAGTGAGCGGTTCATCGAGCGGTTCGGCAAGCGATACAGCCCCGCGGTACTCGCTGCAGGCCTGTTGATGGCGGTCGTGGCACCGCTGCTTCTCGACGCTTCCTGGACCACCTGGATCACGCGCGCCACCGTGTTCGTGGTGGCCGCGGCGCCCTGCGCCCTGGTGATTTCGATTCCGATCACCCTGGTTGCTGCACTCGGCACGGGCGCGAGGAACGGCATTCTCATCAAGGGTGGCGTCTATATCGAGGAGCTCGCGAAGGTTACGGTGGTGGCCCTCGACAAGACCGGAACAGTGACGCATGGAACGCCCGAAGTGACCGACGTCGTCCAGCTTGGCGCGTCCCCGCTAGTCGAGGCGCTCGCCGTCGCTGCCGGCATCGAAGCGCGAAGTCAGCATCCGCTCGCGGCCGCCGTCCTGCGGCACGCCAACGCGCAAGGGATACAGCGGGCCGAGGTAACAGATTTTCAGTCGCTCACAGGCGCCGGGGCAGCGGCGCGCGCCGGGGACCGCACCGTGTATGTCGGAAGCCCCAAGCTCTTCGAGGCCCAACTCGGCATCGAGCTCGCCGCCACGCGCACGAAGATCGAGCAACTCGAGAGCGCCGGGAACACGGTGATCATCGTCGGCGACGAAGCTGCCGCCCGGGCACTCATCGCGATCCGCGACAACGTTCGCCCAAATGCGCGTGCGGCGATCGCGGCCCTGCATGAAGCAGGCGTGGAGAAAGTCGTGATGCTCACGGGCGACAACGAGCGGACTGCGCGCGCAATCGCCGCTGAGGTGGGCATCGACGAAGCATACGCTAACCTCAAGCCCGAAGACAAATCCGCCAAGGTCCGTGAGCTTTCGCAGACCTACGGCCATGTCGCGATGGTCGGTGATGGTGTCAACGACGCGCCGGCACTGGCCGAGGCGACGGTCGGTATCGCCATGGGTGCAGCGGGTACGGACGTCGCCCTCGAGACGGCGGACGTTGCACTCATGGCGGATGACCTCGAGAAACTGGTGTATGCGCTGCATCTCGCGAAACGGAACCAGCGCGTCGTTCGGCAAAACCTCGCGCTGTCCGTTCTGGTGATCGCCGTGCTCGTTGCCGGCGCTGTGTTGGGTCAATTCACTCTCCCCGTGGCGGTCATCGGTCATGAGCTGAGCGAGTTCGTGGTGATCGCGAGCGGCTTGCGCATGCTGCGCGCCTAGCGATGCCGATCCAACTGCGACGTGGTCCGGTCATCCCATACACCCGCCCTCCGAAGTGATTCCTTACCTCGAGCAACCGTCGTGGCGTCTCGGGCCGGTCACCGTTCACGCATTCGGAGTGATCGTCGCCGTGGCCGTGCTCACGGGCCTTGTGCTCGGCGGACGCCGCTTCCGGCAGCTCGGGCTGGACGCGCGAGTAGGTGACGGCCTCGCCGGGTACGTCGTTGTCTGCGGCTTCCTCGCTGCACACCTCTTTTCGGTGCTGTTCTACTTCCCGCACGAGGTAGTCGAGAATCCACTTGTCCTCCTGAAGGTGTGGGAGGACATCAGCTCGTTCGGCGGGATTCTCGGCGGGATCGGCGGCGCCTGGCTATACTTCCGAATCAAGGCGCCGTCCATCGATCGAGCTCTGCGATGGGTGTACGTGGACGTGGTCGCTTACGTGTTTCCGGTCTCGCTCGCCATCGGCCGTATTGCGTGCAGCGTCGCGCACGACCACCCGGGTACGCTGACGACGTTGCCGCTCGCCGTGAGTCTCGAGAGCGGCGCGGCGCGGGCGTACATCGATGGGGTGTATCGTGCGGCCGGGCGATTTGCGGAACTTCCGCCGACAGCGGTGCTAGCGCGCCTTGGCTTTCACGATCTTGGCTGGTACGAGTTTGTCTATCTCAGCCTCCTCGTCATGCCGGTGACGCTGGCGCTCGGAAGGAAGTCGCGAACACCGGGAGCGTTTTTTATGAGTTTCATCGCGCTTTACATGCCGGTTCGTTTCACACTCGACTCCCTGCGCGTGAGCGACGTGCGATACGCCGGCCTCACGCCGGCGCAATGGGTCGCGCTGTTGCTGCTCGCCGCGCTGCCAGTTCTCTGGATTGGACGCCGGCGCATGACAGTGGCGGGAACCCCCTTGTCCCGATATGAGCCGTTCCCTCCCAGACTCACGGGCTGGAATCGAGATATTGGGCCGACGGGGCGCGCGCCGGAGTCGGCTTTCAATCGATTCCGCTCACGCGGATCGCAAAGGGCTCGGTCAGAGGGGGACGGTTTGAAGTAGGAGGACATAGCGCTCGTGTCCGGCAACGACTCAGCGTGATTACCCCGTGATTATTCCAAGCACGAAAGCCGGAGCACCTCGCTCCGGCCT
>JAYEKC010000238.1:0-3349 GCA_034716715.1 Gemmatimonadota bacterium
TTCTCCGGCTGACTTGATGCAGGTGGGCGCGAAACCGGCCCCGCCGGATGCGGGCGAGCGCTCCGGCGACGTTTTCGGTCGTCCTTACCGAACGGTTCGGGCGTGCCCGGGAAGCAGCTATGACCGCGCGCGCGAACGTCCCAATCGTTGATACGGTGACCAAGCCGGACCAACGCACGACCGGACGTCGTCCCCCCGTTGCCGATGTGTGATCGGGATGCAGTAAGGCGCGGCGCGGCCGGGCGCAACCGTGGTCGCCCGGCGCCTACGCGCCCCAGTGCGTACGCAACCAGCGGGTGATCTAAAGACTCAAGGCCGCGCGCCGCTGGCGGACGCACGAATCCGTGCAAGCCGCTCCGGCGAACCCTGAAACAGTCCCTCGGGGTACCGCCGGTAGCGGATCATGTCGGCGTAGATCGGGCCCTGGTCGTAATGGTTAAGGCTCTCGCCGGCGAGGAACTGCAGCCGCAGGTTGCTGTCGTGGTTGATCTGCGCGTCGGCCATCCACGGCGCGAGCGCGGGGCCCTGCGCGGCGAACGTCGAGAACAGGTCCGTCGCCGAGTAGAACCCGATTTCCGCGAGCGACTGCCGCACCGGCGCGTACTCGGGCCGCGCGAGCCGTGCCTCGATGGCGTCGATGTCGATCGGCGCGTCCTCCTTCTGCCCGAGCAGCACCACGTCGTAGCCGCCGCCTTGGTACTCATTGCCGAACACCATCCCGTTGGGGAACACCGAGAGGAACGTGGCCACCTCGCTCTTCACGGCCTGGAGGTTGCTCTCGTACAGCTGCACGAACACCGTCACCACCCCGCCGGGGTTGAGCCGCTCCTTCGCAATCTCGAAAAACTCCTTCGTGTACAGCGTCGCGGCGCCCTTCACCCACGGGTCGAACGGGTCCGACGTGATGGCGTCGAACTTCTCCTTCGTGGTGAGCACGTAGTGGCGCGCGTCGTCGGTGATGACCTCCACCTTCGGGTTGTCCACCACGTGGAAGTTCTCGGCGCCGAAGTAGCGCGACACCACCTTCGGCACGAGCGGCTCGATCTCGACGATGGTCTGCTTCTCCACCATCGGGTCAATGCTCGCCGCGCCCGCGGTGACGCCGGCGCCGCACGCGATCACGAGCACGCGCTTGGGGCTCTTCGGCACGAGCGTCGTGAGGTGGCCAAGCATGCGTTGGAGCCGCATGTCCTGCGGCTCGCTGGAGGCCTGCACCTTGCCGGCGTTGTGGTAGTTGAGCACGCCGTTGTACAGCTTCGACACGGCTATCGACGAGTTCATGCCCTCGCCGGTGTAGATCCACTCGCCGTGGTCGTCGTAGCGCACCGCGGCGAAGCGGCCGTAGCCCACGAGCAGCGACGGCACCGGCACCACTCCCGAGCCCACCCAGAGCGCGACCGCGAGCACGCCGGCGGCGATGCCCGCGCGCGCCGGCGTGACCGTCGTCGCACCGTCCTCCTTCACCTTCAGCGCGAGCATCAGCAGTGCGCTCACGGCGGCGAACGCCATGATGAGGCGCTGGCCGTTCTGGGTGCCGATCGCCGCGATGAGCCAGAGGCTGGCGACGAGCGAGCCGAGGATCGCGCCCACGGTGTTCGCCGCGTACACGGTGCCCACGAGGCGGCCCGGGTCCTGCCCCTTGTTGCTCACCGCGACGAGGGCGAGCGGGAAGCTCGCGCCCCAGAGGATCGCGCCCGGCAGCACCATCCACAGCGCCTTCACCAGGTCCACCTGGTACACGAACGACATCTTCGACGCGAGCATCGGGTTCACGGGCCAGTACGGCATCGCCTGGTTCACCGACCACGCGGCCCAGCCCAGCGCGAGGACCAGCAGCGCCTGGCACCAGCCGAGCGCGGTGCGCGCGTTGTCGCCGCTCTTGGCGATGTACGAGCCCGCGCTGCTGCCGAGGCCAAGGCCGAAGAGGAACACGGCGAGGATGAGCGAGAACGTGTACGTGGTCTGGCCGAGCGAGAGGCCGAGGAGGCGCGTCCACACCACCTCCGACGCGAGCGCGGTGAACCCGCTGAGCCCGATCGTCACGTAGACGAGCCGCGCGCCCGGCGCCGCGCCCGGCGGCGTGGCCGGTGCGCTCTCCGCCGGCGCCTCGTACGGCGTCTTCTTCGCGAGGGCGAGCGCCACGAGGGCCACGGCGACGTTGAACGCGACGCCCACGAGGCACGCCGTCGTCATGTTGAACTCGCGGAGCAGGTAGTACCCGGCCATCAGGCAGCCGGCCACGGCGCCGAAGATGTTGCCGCCGTAGAAGAACCCGAGCCACGACACGCCGCTGGGCGTGGTCTCCACGTAGCGGGAAATGGCCGGCAGCGTGGCGCCCATCATCACGGTGGGCGGGAGGAGCACGATGGCGCAGTAGATGGCGCGCACGATGACGCCCATCAGCCCCTCGCCGCCGATGGACGTGTACAGGCCGCCCACGTGCGGGAGGATGAGCGGGATGAGGATGCCGAACGCGCCGATGCCCAGCTCGAGGTACGCGTACACCTTCATCGGGTGGTGCGACCGGTCCACGTACTTCGAGAGGAGCAGCGAGCCGAGGCACATCCCGCCCATGAAGGTGCCGAGGATGATGCCGAGGGAGATGGCGCTGGAGCCGACGATCAGCGAGAGGAGCTGGAGCCAGACGACTTCATAGATGAGGGCGGCGCACCCGCTCCCGATGAACAGGAGCACGAGGAACGGGAGCATCGGGCGCGACGGGGTTGCGGCGGCGGTGGCGGGTGCGGTCATGAGCTCGGGGGGGTCGTCGGTCGGCAGGGTGGAGTCGGGGCGGCTGAAGATACCGGGAAGCGCCCGCGAGGGCACGGTCCAATTACGCCGGGTGCGGGCCGCCCGCTGGAAAAACCGCAGCTCGCGATGTGCTGCGAACGGCGCTCCGGCGCCACCGCTCGATTGGCGGCGCAAGGCTCGCCTGCTGAACACGGATGCCGTACATTGGCGTCGGTCACCCGAGCCTTGACGTCGCCCCCTCTCCCGGAGAACCACCATGCCTTCACTGCGTTCCGTGGCGAAAGTCGCCGGCCCCGCGATCATTGCGGCCCTCGTGATGGGAGCGGGTCCCGGAAAGGCCGATGTCTGCCACAAGGGGACTCCGATCTCGGTCGGGCTCCCGGCCGTCGTCGCGCATCTCCTGCACGGCGACAGCCTCGGCAACTGCGCCCCGCCACCCCCGCCGCCGTGTCCCCCGGGCGATGGGTCCTGCCAGGTCTAGTGTTGTGACCGTCTGAAGTCACCCGGACAGGGAATCGCTGCCCACGTGGGCGACGGCCGGGACAGTTCGGCCCACGTGGGCAGCGAAGCGGGGCGGGACCGGCTCGCGGGGTTCTGC
>JAYEKC010000239.1:0-3340 GCA_034716715.1 Gemmatimonadota bacterium
TGCCGGCGTGGCCCGGCTTTTGCGGTCCGCAGCGCCGGACGTGCGCCTGTTCGGCGTTGGCGGGGCCCGCATGGCGGGCGTCGGGGTCGAGCTCATCGAACGCACCTCCGGCATCGTGGGGTTCGTCGAGGTCATCCGGCACCTGCCGGCGCATTGGCGGCTGCTGCGGCGCCTCCGGGACGAGTTACGGAGCGGCCGGGTGGGGCTCGCGCTGCTCGTGGACTACGGCGGGTTCAACCTCCGCGTGGCGGCCGCGGCGCGGGCCGCAGGCGTGCCGGTGCTGTACTACGTCACGCCGCAGGTCTGGGCGTCGCGGCCGGGCCGCATGCGGACGATGGCGCGCGTGGTATCGCGCGCCGCCGTGATCCTCCCGTTCGAGGAGGACCTGCTCCGGCGCAACGGCATCGACGCGACGTTCGTCGGCCACCCGCTCCTCGACCACGTGCGGGACATGCCCTCGCGTGACGCGGCCCGCGCGCGGCTGGGCCTGGGCCCGCACGAGCGCGTGCTCGCCCTCTTTCCCGGCAGCCGCCGCCAGGAGATCGCGCGGCATGCGGCGGATTTCGTCGCCGTGGCGGATGACCTCGCGCGCCGGCGCCCCGGCCTGCGGGTGGTAGTGAGCGTGGCACCGTCGGTCGAGGTGAACCCTGCGGAGTTCCCGTTCCAGCTCGCCCGCGGCGCGTCGTTCGACGTCCTGCGGGCCGCGGACGTCGCCCTGTGCAAGAGCGGCACCACCACGCTCGAGGCGGCCATCGCGGGGTGCCCATCGGCCGTCGTGTACCGGATCAACGGGCTCAGTTACGCGTTGGTGCGCCGCCTCGTGACCGTCCAGCATATCGGCCTCGTGAACATCGTGGCCGGCCGCTCCGTCGTGCCCGAGTTCGTCCAGGACGCCTTCGTCCCGGCGGCGGTGGCGGACGCGCTCGACCCGCTGTTCGACGCGGATTCTCCGGCGCGTGCGACCATGCTCGCCGGCCTCGCCGAGGTGCGGTCGCGGCTCGGCGCACCCGGCGCGGCCGAACGCGTCGCCACCATGGCGCTCGGAATGCTCCGGTGACCGCGAATGCGGCGTCCCGGAGTGCCGCGGACTGGCGTGTGCGCATCGGCGCACCGCTCGGCGCGGTGCTCCTGCGCCTTCTGGCCAGCACATGGCGCGTGCGGACGCTGGGCTCGTCCGCGTGGCGGGCCGCCGACGCGCAGGGCCGCCCGACGCTCCTCGTGTTGTGGCACGGGCAGATGCTGCCGCTGGCCTGGCACATGCGGCGCCGGGACATCCACATCCTGGTGAGCGAGCACCGCGACGGCGAGATCATCGCGCGCATCCTGCACGCCCTCGGGCACCACACCGTTCGGGGTTCAACGACCCGGGGCGGCGCGCGCGCCCTCGTGGAAATGGTGCGCCTGCTCAAGGCGGGAACGACGGTCGCGGTCACGCCTGACGGACCGCGCGGCCCGGCACGGCAGATGGCGCCCGGCGCGCTCGTCGCCGCGGCGCGCGCGGGTGTGACGGTCACGCCACTGTTCGTGACCGCCGATCGCGCGTGGCACCTGCGCTCGTGGGATGCCTTCATGATCCCGAAGCCATTTGCCCGCGTCGTGGTCCATTTCGGGGAGCCGACCACCATCGTGGCGGCGAGCCCGACGGAGGCCGCTTCGCAGGCGGATGCCTTTGCCGCGCGCATCGCGCCCCGCGGAGAAGACGCCGGTGCGTGATCTCTCGCCCGACCGCCTTTGGGAATCGCGCCACCCTGCGGCGCGCGCGGCCCGTGCCGTGCTGCGCCCGGTGAGCTGGGTGTACGCGGTCGCCATGGCCGCGCGGAACGCCGCCTACGACCGGCGCTGGCTCCCGGTGGCCGAGCTCGAGCGGCCGACGGTTGCGATCGGGAACCTCACCGTCGGCGGAACGGGCAAGACGCCGATGGCCGCCTGGCTCGTCGAGCGCGCGACGGCCCTGGGTGCACGGCCGGCCGTGCTGCTCCGCGGCTATGGCGCGGATGAGGTGGCCGTCCACCGCATCCTCAACCCGGGCGCGATCGTCGTGCCGGACGCCGACCGCGTCCGCGGCGCCCGCGCGGCCAGCGCGCTCGGCGCCACCTGCTTCGTGCTCGACGACGCGTTCCAGCATCGCCGGGTGGCCCGCGATGCCGACGTGGTGCTGGTGTCGGCCGACCGGCATCGCGAACCCACCTTGCTGCCGGCCGGACCGTGGCGGGAGCCCATCACGGCGCTCCGGCGAGCCACCCACGTGGTGGTGACCCGGAAGCGCGCGTCGGCGACGCACTCCCTCGAGGTGGAGGCGTACCTGCGCCGCGTCGCGCCCGAGGCACGAACGGTGCTGGTCCACATCTCGCCGGAGTACCTCATCCGGTGGGGTGGCGCCCGGCGCGAGGACACGGCGGTGCTCGACGGCGCCACGGTGCTCGCGATCTCTGCCGTGGCCGATCCCCACGGATTCGAGCGAAACCTGCGCGACGCCGGCGCCCGGGTTACGGGGCGCCGCCATCGTGATCACCACCGGTTTTCGCGCGCCGAGGCCGAACGGCTCGCGGACGAGGCGGGCGAGGCAGACTACGCCGTATGCACGCTGAAGGACGCCGTGAAAATCGGCCCGCTTTGGCCTCCCTCGGCGCCGCCGCTTTGGTATCTTTCGCAACGCGTGCGTGTCGAGCAGGGCGCGCCGTTTCTGGACGATCTGGCCCGCCGCCTTGCGAGCCCACCCACGCCCTCACACTGACGCTCACCCCGCCGGCCGCGCCGGCGAAGGACCCGACGCATGACGCCCGACATGCTGCTCCCGACCACCCCGATCGTCCGTCCCGACAAGGACCGGTTTCTCCAGGAGGAGAATCCGTTCGAGGCGATGATGTCGCGGTTCGACCGGGCGGCGGAACTCCTCGACCTTGAGCCCGGCATCTACAAGGTGCTGCGCCATCCCGAGAAACAGATCATTACGTCCAGCCCCGTGATGCTGGACAACGGCGACGTCGAGGTGTTCACCGGGTACCGCGTGCTCTACAACACCTCGCGCGGGCCCGCGAAGGGCGGCATCCGGTTCGACCTCAACGTCACGCTGGACGAAGTGACGGCCCTGGCGGCCTGGATGACGTGGAAGTGCGCCGTCGTGGACATTCCGTTCGGCGGCGCCAAGGGCGGGGTGATCTGCGATCCGCTGAAGATGAGCGTCGGGGAACTCGAGCGACTGACGCGCCGGTACACGGCGTCGATCATCAAGACCCTCGGACCCGATTCCGACGTCCCGGCGCCGGACGTGAACACGAACGAGCGCGTAATGGCGTGGATCATGGATACGTACTCGATGCACGTCGGCCACACGGTCACG
>JAYEKC010000240.1:0-3337 GCA_034716715.1 Gemmatimonadota bacterium
GCGCCGCGCGCCATCGACCGGGCTGCGCAGCTCCTGCGGCGGCGCGGGATCGTCGTCGTGATCTCGGACCTGTACGGCGACGACGCGGCCACGGCCCGTGCCCTGCGCCGCGTCACCCGCCACGGCCACGACGTGGCGGTGCTGCACCTGCTCGCGCCGGAGGAGCTGGCGCTCGGCGACGCGGGCGCGATCGAGTTCGAGGACCTCGAAACCGGCGAGCGCATGCTCACCGACGCCGCAGCCGCGGCCGGCGAATACGCGGCGCGCGTGGCGGCGTTCGTCGCCGCGCGCCGCGACGACGCCGTGCGTGCGGGCATCGACTATGCGCGCGTGGTGACCGACGCGCCGCCGGGCCGCGCGCTCCGCGACTTCCTGCAACGCCGCGGCGCGAGGCACGTGGCCGAGCGCGCCCACAAGCCCGTGCGCCGGTGACCTGGGCCGCGCCGGCCGCGCTGGCGGGGCTCGGCCTCCTCGCCCTTCCGGTGCTCATCCACCTGATGGGCGCCGGCCGCGCGACGGTGCGGCGGTTTCCGTCGCTCCGGTTCATCCCCGGCACCCGCCTCCCGCCGGTGCGGCGCCGCCGCATCCACGACGTGCCGCTCCTGCTCCTCCGCCTGCTCGCGCTTGCCGCCGCCACGCTCGCCGTCGCGCGGCCGCTCACGCGTGGCGCGGCCACGCCGGCGGCGCTGGTGTCGCGGGTCATCATCGTCGACAGCGCGATCGTGGCCGGAACGGCCCGTGACGCCGCGCGCCGCGCGGCCGACAGCCTGCGTGGCGGTGCCGACGTTTCGATGGTGGTGGCGACGCGCGAGCCTGCCGCGCTCATTCCGGGCGCCGTCGCGTGGCTCGCCGGACAGCCGGGGCGCCGCGAGCTCGTCGTGGTGTCGGACTTCCGGCTTGATGGCCTCGACTCAACCGACCTTGCGCAGGTGCCGGAAGCAATCGGCGTGCGGCTCGTGCGGCCGCCCGGCGCGGGCGACGCGGGCGGCGCGCGCGGCGACCCGGGGGCCGCGGTGGTTGGGATCGCGGGCGGGCGTCGGGTAGTGGTACGCGCGTCGGTGGCGCCGGGTCGGACGGACGTGAACTGGACCGCCGGCGCGCGGGAAACGCGCGGCGTTCCGCTCGTGTTCGCGGCGGGCGCGAACGATTCCGTCGCGATCGTGCCGCGCGGCGCCGTGCCGGGCGCGGTGGCCGGCGGCGCCTTGGCAGCACCCCGCACGCCGGCTGAGGGCGAGCTCGCCGCGCCACGGAGGCCGGCCGAGGGCGACCTCATCGCCGCACTGCACCTCGACGGCGAAGTGCTCCGCGAGGCGAGCGGCTTTCGCGCCGGCGTCGTCCGCGTGGGCGACCGCGATCGGGTCACCGTGCTGAGCCCCGGCGGCGCAGCGTCGGCGGCGACCGCCGCGCTCGCGATCCGGGCGGCCGGGGACGCGGGCCCCGACGCCGCGCCGGCGATGCGCGACCCGGCCGTTCGTCCGGATGCGGAACTCGCGGCGTGGGAACGCCCCGCCCCGGCGGGCAGTTCGCCGGTGACAAGCGATGACAGTCCGGTGATTGTACGGTCGCTGTGGGCCCTGGCGCTGCTCGCACTGGCCGCGGAGTTCCTGCTGCGGCGGCGACTCGAACGACGGCCGGCGCCGGGCATGGTAGACCATGGCCAACGCTGAGTCGCCGGTCGGCACGTTCGTCGGGCGCGCGGCCCGGCGCCTCACCGTGCGCGCGGCGCTGGAAGGCTCCATCTCGGGCGTCATCGCGGCCACGGCGCTGGCGCTCGCCGGATGGCCGGCGCGCGACGCGATCTTCACCCCGCTCGCCGCCGGCATCGTGGCGCTGGTGCTCGGCGCGGCCACGCGGCTCGTGCTCGCGCGCCCCACGCGCGCGGCCGCCGCACGCGCAATCGAGCGTGCGGCCCCGGCGAGCCGGAACGTGATCCTCACCGCGTTCGAGCTGGACGCCGGGGCGGCCGGAGCCGCCAGCATCTCCGGCGTCCGTGCCGCCGAAGGCCGCGGCGCGGTGGCGTCGTACGTGTGCCAAGCGGTACGTGCGCGCGCCGCCGATGTACTGGCGGGGCTCGATCCGGCGCGCCTCTTCCCGGCGCGCGGCAGGACAGTCCTCGCGCTCGCCGCCCTCGCGGCCTGGTTGCTCGCCGTTTCGCGCGCGACGGGCGGCGACGTGACCGGGCGGACGACGGCGGCCGCGCCCATGATCGATCGCGTCGACGTCACCGTGACGCCGCCGTCGTACACCGGGCGCGCGGCGAGCCGCGTCCGCAATCCCGACCGCGTGGAAGTCCTGGCCGGCAGCGACGTCGTCCTGCGGCTCGCCACGAACGCGGATTCCGTCGCCGTGACCCAGGCCGACACGGCGGCCCCGACCGTGGTGACAGGCGACGGGCGTGGCGCGTTCTCCGTGCGCCTGCGCCCGCGGGCGTCCGGGTTCGTCGTACTGGAGCCGCTGCGGCGTGCCGCCGCCGGCGACAGCGGGCGCGCGGGCCCGGCGGACGTTGCGGGCGACCGGCGCCTCGTGGTGATTACCGTCGTGCCCGACGCGCCGCCGGTGCCGCGGATCGTCGCGCCGGGGCGCGACGAGGTGCTGCCCGACGGCCACGGCGCCCTCGACGTGGCCATCGAGGCCACCGACGACATCGGCCTCGAATCCCTGGCGCTGCGCTACACGAAGGCCTCGGGCACGGGCGAGCGGTACACGTTCGTCGAGGGCGAGGTGCCGCTCACGGTGCGGCGGGCGAGCGCAACGGCGTGGACCGCGCGCGTACACTGGCCGCTCGATTCCCTCGCGCTCCAGCCGGGCGACATTGTCGTGTACCGCGCCGTGGCGACGGACCGACGGCCCGGTGGCGCGCCGGTGGAATCGGACGCGTTCGTCGCCGAGATTGCGGCGCCGGGCAGCGTCGCGGCGGGCGGATTCGCGCTCGACCCCGACGAGGAGCGATCGGCGCTGAGCCAGCAGATGATCGTGCTCAAGGCGGAGCGCCTGCTCGCCGCGCAGGGCCGCCTGGGCGCGGCCGCGGCGGCCGACAGCGCCACCTCGCTCTCCGCGGAACAGCGGCGCGTGCGGGCTGAGTTCGTGTTCATGATGGGCGGGGAAGTGGCCGACGCCTCCGCCGACACGAGCATGACGGACCTCAACGAGGAAGCCGAGGCGGCCGGCGAGTCGGACCTGCTCGCGGGCCGCGAGATGAACGCCGGCCGCGTGGCGCTGCGACGTGCGACGCGCGCGATGAGCCTGGCGGCGCGCGACCTCGACCGCGTGGAAGTGGCCACGGCGCTCGACCACGCCCGCGAGGCCGTGAAGCGCCTGGAAGAGGCGTTCGCCCGCA
>JAYEKC010000241.1:0-3334 GCA_034716715.1 Gemmatimonadota bacterium
CGTCGCGGCCGCCGTGCTGCTCGCCGCTGCCGGCACGGCCGCGTGGTGGTTCACGCGCGAGCCTGAGGCGGCGGCCGCACCCGCCGGGCACAACCACGCCGCCATGGCGCCCGCCGAGGCCAGCGCGTCGCCCGTGATGCTCACCGCCGACGCCGCGCGCCGCATAGGCGTGACCTATGCCGTCGCCGCGCGTGGACCGCTCGCCGCCGACATTCGCACCGTCGGCCTCGTGACCTACGACGAGACTCGGGTGGCGACCATCGCGCCCAAGGTGGATGGCTATGTGGAGGAACTGTTCGTGAACTACACCGGTCAGCTTGTGCGCGCCGGTGACCCGCTGCTCCGCATCTATTCGCCGATGCTCGTGACCGCGCAGGACGAGCTGCTCCTGGCGCGCAAGCTGGCGTCCGACGTGGGCACGGATTCGAGTGACGCGTCGCGCCACGCGCGGACCTTGCTCGAGAGCGCACGCCGCCGTCTCCGGTACTGGGACGTGCCCGACGATGCCATCGCGGCCCTCGAACGCACGGGTCGGGCGGAGAAGACGCTCACGCTCCGTTCGCCCATCACGGGCGTCGCGGTGAAGAAGAACGTCCTCGCCGGGCAGCGGATCATGGCCGGTGACGCCACGTATCAGGTCGCCGACCTCAGTGAGGTCTGGCTCGAGGGCGAGGTGTTCGAGCGCGACCTGGCCGCCGTGCGCGTCGGGCAGACCGTGACCGCCGACTTCGATGCGCTGCCCGGCGACGAACGCCGCGGGCGCATCGTCTTCGTGGCACCGACGGTCACGCAGGACACGCGCACGGTCCAGGTGCGCGTCGCGTTGCCAAACGGCGACGAGGTTCTGAAGCCAGGGATGTACGCCACGATCCACATCCGCGGCACTGCGGGCCCGCCCGTGGTGCACGTGCCACGCACGGCGGTGCTGGTGACGGGCACGCGCTCACTTGTGTTCGTGAAGACGGACGATGGCATGCTCACGCCGCGAGACGTGGAACTTGGCATCACGACGGACGATCGCGTGGAGGTCCGCCGCGGGCTCGCTGCCGGGGAGACGGTCGTGGCCTCGGCCACCTTCCTGGTCGACGCGGAGTCGAACCTCGGGTCGGCGCTGGCTGGAATGGCCGCCATGCCGGGAATGGACATGGGGCCGCCAGCCGCTCCGGCCGCGCCTGTTCCGCAGGGCAAGGCCGGGGCGAAGTCGCCCGACATGCCGGACATGCCCGGCATGCAGCACGGCGCAACTCCTCCGAAGAAGCCGTGAGGCGACCATGCTGAAGCGCATCATCGCGTGGTCCCTCGGCAACAAGCCCATCGTCCTGCTCGCGACGGTCGGCGTGGTGGCTGCCGGCGTGCTGGCCGTCCGCCGCACGCCGCTCGAGGCGCTCCCCGACCTGAGCGACGTGCAGGTCATCGTGCAGGCGACGTACAACGAGCAGGCGCCACGGATCGTCGAAGACCAAGTCACGTACCCGATCGCGGCCGAGATGCTCAAGGTGCCGGGGGCGCGCACCGTGCGCGGCTATTCATTCTTCGGCGTGTCGTTCGTGTACGTGATCTTCGACGACGGCACCGACCTCTATTGGGCGCGCACGCGCGTGCTCGAGTACCTGAACGGCATCAAGGGCAAGCTGCCGGCGTCCGTTACGCCGCAGCTCGGCCCCGACGCAACAGGGCTCGGTTGGGTCTACCAATATGCGATCGAGGATACGACGGGGCGGATGACGCTCGCCGACCTTCGCAGCCTGCAGGACTGGTACCTCCGCTACGCGTTGACGGCAGTGCCCGGTGTCTCGGAGGTGGCGAGCGTCGGTGGGTTTGAGAAGCAGTATCAGGTTGACCTCGACCCCGCGAAACTGCTCGCGTACCGCATTCCGGTCACGCGGGTGATGGCCGCGATTCAGAACGCCAATGCTGACGTGGGCGCGATGGTGATGGAGCTCTCCGAGCGCGAGTATATGGTGCGGGGGCTCGGCTACCTCAAGTCACTCTCGGACATCGAGAACGTCGTGGTGGGCGCGACGGGCGCCGGCACGCCGGTGCGCGTGGCCGAGGTGGGGCGTGTGTCGGTGGGGCCGGCCGTGCGGCGCGGCATCGCCGAGCTCGACGGCCGGGGCGACGCCGTGGGCGGCATCGTCGTGATGCGCTTCGGACAGAACGCACTCGCCACCATCCGAGCGGTGAAGCAGCGCCTGGCCGAACTTGGCCCCGGCCTGCCACCGGGCGTGGTGGTGCGGCCCGTGTACGACCGCAGCGCGCTGATCGAACACTCCATCGCCACGCTGCGAGAGAAGCTGACGGAGGAGAGCGTCATCGTCGCGCTGGTCTGCGTGGCGTTCCTGCTCCACGCCAGCTCGTCGCTCGTGGCCATCCTTAGCCTGCCGGTGGGCATCCTGATGGCCTTCGTGGCGATGCGCACCGTGCCCGTGGGCGCCGACATCATGTCACTCGGCGGCATCGCGATCGCCATCGGCGCGATGATCGACGCGGCGATCGTGATGATCGAGAACATGCACAAGAATCTCGAGCGCGCCATCGACCGGAAGTCAGGCGGCACCGGCACAGGTGCGTGGATGCACACCTCGGCCCTGACGGCCGCAGAACGCTGGGAGGTAGTGAAGGAGTCGGCGCAGCAGGTGGGGCCCGCGCTGTTCTTCTCGCTCCTCATTATCACGGTGTCGTTCCTGCCCGTGTTCACGCTCAGCGGCCAGGAGGGACGGCTCTTCAAGCCGCTCGCCTTCACCAAGACCTTCGCGATGGCGTCGGCGAGCCTGCTGGCTGTGACGCTCGTGCCCGTGACGATGGGCCTCTTCATCCGTGGCCGCATCTACCGTGAACGCGCCAACCCGATCAACCGGGCGCTGCTGGCGGCGTACCGTCCGGTGGTCACGTACGTGCTCCGGAACCGCTGGGGCGTGATCACCGCGGCCCTGGCCGCGCTGGTGCTCACGTGGATTCCGTGGAAGCGGATCGGCAGCGAGTTCATGCCGCCGCTGGAGGAGGGAACCATCCTCTTCATGCCGACCACGGTCCCAGGCGCAAGCGTTGCGCGCGCACGGGAGATCCTCGAGAAACAGGACCGCATCCTGAAGTCGTTCCCCGAAGTGGAGCACGTGTGGGGCAAGGGCGGCCGCGCCGAAACCGCGACCGACCCCGCGGGCCTCGACATGTTCGAAACAACCATCACCCTGAAACCCGCCGACCAGTGGCGACCGGGCATGACCTATGACCGGCTCGTCACCCAGATGGACTCGGCAGTCCGGATGCCGGGCGTGACCAACGCATGGACGATGCCGATCAAGGGCCGCATCGACATGCTCGCGACGGGCATCCG
>JAYEKC010000242.1:0-3333 GCA_034716715.1 Gemmatimonadota bacterium
CTACGGCTTCTTCTTCTTGGCCGGCAGCTGGGCCTTCAGCTGCTTCGCGGTGGCCTCGTCCTTCCGGATTTCGGCCTTGTCGGCCTTGACCTTCGCCGTGTCGTGCGCGGCCTTGGCGGCCTTCAGGTTGGCCTGATCCGCCTTGATGTCCTGCCGCACGGCCTTGAGGCTGTCGCGAACCGCCTTGTTGGCCGCCTTCGTGCCGGCCTTCGCCTGCGTTCCCTGCCCGCCCGCCGATCCGCCCGCCCCCTGGGCGAACGCGGCGCCGCTCGCAACAACGAGCAGCATCACCGCCTTGACCATTCCCTTCCGCATGGTGCCACCGCCCCCCTTTGAGGTTGCCATCCCTTCAAGTCTCGCGGCGCCGGGCTTAATCGGCGTATAACGCCACGGGGTGGGAGCTCACGCCCATACGCAGAAAGGGCCGCCCTCGAAGGGGCGGCCCGGATGGATGGTGCCACGCGCGCCGGCATTGGAACTCTACGTCCTACCGCTCGGCGGCGGGCAAGTCGATTGTCGATGGAGCTGAGGGGGATCGAACCCCTGACCTCTGCAGTGCGATTGCAGCGCTCTCCCAGCTGAGCTACAGCCCCTCACCTGCGGGACGCCTCACGCGACTGGTCGAGCAGCGGCCGGTCGCACTCCGGTCCCTGGAACAGCAAGCCCCGCCATATGACGCTCGGGCGGGGCCGACGTTACGGTGGAAAGCTGGCCGAAATGGCCGAAAAAGTCAATCGGCGGAACGCCCACGCGGCGCTGTGAGCGGCGGTTAATCCCGATGAGCGAGGATTGCGGCATGCCACCCACGGTGGAGCCAAGGCCGGCCGCCAGACGGCGCGAACTCGAGCCGTACGCCCTGTTCGCGGTGGCGCTCGCCACGCGCTTCTGGCAGCTCTCCCAGCCGCGCGGCGCGATCTTCGATGAGGAGCTCTACGAGCAGTACATCAGCCACTATTTCACGCACACGTTCTACTTCAACCTCCACCCGCCGGTGGGGAAGCTGGTCCTGGCGCTCGGCGCGTGGCTCCTGCGCATCGACCCCGTGGCGCTGGCCCAGGCCGACCCGGCGGTGACGCTCCGCCTGGTGCCGGCGCTGGCAGGATCGCTCGTCATTCCCGTCTTCTACGTCCTCCTCCGCCAGCTTGGCGCCACGCGGCGCGTGGCCACGATGGGCGCGTTCCTGTTGCTCTGCGACAACCTGCTGTTCGTCCTGTCGCGTTACATCCTCATCGACGCGCTGCTGCTGCTGTTCATGCTCGGAAGCGTGAGTGCGTACCTGGCGTCGCGCGGCCGCATCGGGCGCGAACGATGGGCGCTCGTCGTGCTCGCAGCGTTGCTCGCCGGGCTGGCCGTCGGGACGAAGTGGTCGGGCATCGCCGCACTGGGCCTCGTGGGCGTGGTCTGGCTGCGAGCCGTGGTGCGCGGCGAGGCGGCCCGGCCGGCTCTGGCCATGGAGGCGGCGCTGCTCGCCGTGATCCCCGCGGCCGTGTACCTCGCCGCCTTCAGCGTGCACCTGAACCTGCTGCCGTTCTCCGGCGGTCGCGACGACACCGTGATGTCGCCCGCGTTCCAGGCGACGCTCGTGCACAATCCGGCCTACCGCCACGACGCGAGCGTGCCGTTCCTCACCGCCCTGCGCGACGCCCATGTGGCGATGCTGCGCGGCAACGGCGAGTACGTCGGCGACCGGAACCCCAATGCGTCGCCCTGGTGGCGCTGGCCCGTGCCCTGGCGCCCCCCGTACGTCTGGAACAGCTGGGGCACCACCCCCGGCGAGGGCGCGCACGTCGTGCTCGCCGCCAATCCGGTGGTCTGGCTGGCGGCGCTCCTCGGCCTCGCCGCGTATGCCGTGATCCTCGCGGCGTGGCCCGTCGGCCGCGCGCGGCTCGCGCCGCACCGCGATTCCCTCTGGCTGCTCACCGTCGCGTGGGCCGCGTCGTATCTCCCGTATGCGCTCGTCACCCGCGAGCTCTTCGTCTACTCGTACGTGCCCGCCATGACGTTCAGCCTCGGCCTCGCGGCCATGCTGGGCGGAACGCTCGCGGGATGGATGCGCGACGATCCACGGGGGCCGTGGCGGTTTGCCGGTCGCCGGTCTGCCGCGGCCTACCTCGGCGTCGGGGCCCTGGCCTTCGCGGCATATGCGTACCTCCGCCCCCTAGGCACCGGCGAGGCGATCCCGGACGCGGCGTGGGCCCACCGCCGCGTGCTGATCGGCCGCTGACGGGGGCCGCGTCGGCCGCCCGTCTGGTTGGGTAGCTTGATCCGCGTGCCTCGGTGCCCGCCGCGGCCTGTGCCTCCATCACCGACCCCCGTGTCCGTCCTGCCGACCGCCTCCCTCGTCCGGCGCGCCGCCGAGCGCATCGCCCCGCACATCGTCCGCACGCCACTCGTGCGGTCGCCGGGGCTTTCGGACTTCCTCGGCGGCGACGTGTGGCTCAAGTGCGAGTGCGAGCAGCGCACGGGCTCGTTCAAGGTGCGCGGCGCGGCGAACGTGGTGGCCCAGCTCGACGCGGCGGCGCGCGCCGCCGGCGTCGTCGCCTCGAGCGCGGGCAACCACGGCGCAGGCATCGCCGCGGCGGCCGAGGCGTTCGGCGTGCCGTGCACGGTGTTCGTGCCCTCGGTGTCGCCCGCCGCCAAGCGCGACCGCATCACCGCCGCCGGCGCCGCGGTAGACGCGACGGCGCCGCACTACGACGCCGCCGAGGACCTCGCGCGCGCGTTCGCCGCGCGCACGGGCGCCACGTTCGTGAGCCCGTGCACGGGCCTCGCCCTGCTCGCCGGCCAGGGCACCGTGGCGCTCGAGATCGTCGAGGAACTGCCCGACGTGCGCACGATCGTGACGAACGTGGGCGGCGGCGGGCTGTGCGGGGGCATGGGCGGCTTCCTCAACGACGCCGCGCCGCGCGTGACGCTCGTGGGCGCGCAGAGCGAGCACACCGACGCCATGGCCCGCGCGCTCGCCGCCAATGCCCCGGCCGGCGACCCGCACCTGCCGACCATCTGCGACGGCCTCGCGGGGCTGGTGGACGCCGAGATGCTCGCGCAGGGGCGCGCATCGCTGAAACGCATCGCCGTGGCCGGCGAGCCCGCCGTGCGCGACGCCGTGGCGTACCTGTGGATCGAGGAGGGATACCGCGTCGAGGGCGCCGGCGCCGCGGGCGTTGCGGCGCTCCTCGCCGGCGTCGCCGGGCCGATTGAGTTCCCGTGCGCCGTGGTGCTCTCCGGCGGAAACATCGACGAGGCGGTGCATCGGAAGATTCTCGGCCGCTAGCTCTGTCTACTGTCTACTGTCTACTGTCTACTGTCTACTGTCTACTGTCTACTTTTCTT
>JAYEKC010000243.1:0-16933 GCA_034716715.1 Gemmatimonadota bacterium
ACCGAGCCGCCCTGTGCGACGGCAGGGCGGGGCGCCGTCGTCGTCCCCCGCGCGACCCGCGCACTTTCGTTCGGAAGAGGGCGCCCCCAGGGTCTTTTCGTGCGGGGCCCGGGGCGCCCCCCCCGCCCCTCGGCCGTCGCCGCCGCGACCCGCGGCCGCTGGCGCCCCGCCGCGCGGCGAGGCCGCTACCTGCCGTGGCGTCCCGCGTCCTCGCGCGACCGGCAGCCCTCTCGGACCGGACACGCGGAACAGCGTTTCACGCGCGCCGTGCACACCAGTGCGCCGAGTTCGATCAGCGCCTGGTTGTGCGTCCACGCCGCACGCCCGGTGCGCGGCAGCAGCGCCTCGGCGATGGCCCACAATCGCCGGAGGTCGCGCGGGCGCCCGGGGTGGCGGCGTGGTGCGAACACGCGCGAGAGCACCCGCGCCACGTTCGTGTCCACGAGCGCGGCGCGCCGCTCGTACGCGAAGCTGGCCACGGCGCCGGCGGTGTACCGCCCGATTCCCGGAAGCCGGCGCAGCAGTGCCGGTTCGTGGGGCAGGGCGGCGGGCCGGCCGTTCGCCACTTCGCGCGCGAGCGCGTGCAGGTTGCGCGCGCGGGCATAGTAGCCCAGCCCGTCCCAGCTTTCCCGCACGGCCCGGGGGCGCGCCGCCGCGAGGCGCTCAAACGTCGGGAAGCGGCCCAGGAACCTCGGATAGAACTCCAGCACGCGCGACACCTGCGTTTGCTGCAGCATCGCCTCGGACACGACGATCGCGTAGGGGTCGCGCGTGCGCCGCCACGGCAGGTCGCGCCCGTGCCGGCGGAACCAGCGGGCCAGCCGGCGCCGGAACGCGCGCGCCTCAAGGGCGGAGACTGGAGGGGCCGGCATGCGGGCGAAATGTATCGCCGGGCCGTTGCCCCAACGGCCCGGACCGTGCAGCGTTCAGCATCCCGACGACGAGGGCGACCAATGCTCGTGCTACAGGCTGTACCGGTCAGCGGCGCCGATGCGTACAAGCTCCTCCGCGGCCGGATTCGCACCGCCAGCACATGGGTCTGGGGGAACAAGGCCCGCACGCGGCTCAAGCACATCCAGCGCCCGAGGGGCGGCCACATCCGCATCGCCGACGCCAACGGCGTGCTCGTGGCGCACGTGCACCCGGAAACGCCCAGCGACCAGTTCTACCTGACCGAGAAGTTCATGGGGCGGCTCATCGCGTGGTTCGAGAAGGACCTGCACTCGATCGACATCCAGTTCATCGCGGAGCCCGAGAAGCCCCAGCGGAAGCGCCGCCGCCGATAGCGTGGCGCGCGTGGTGCGCGCGGGGCGTTGCGACCCGCCGGGAGTGCGTGCGGGGTGGAGGCGCGCCGCCAGCGCCGGGGCGGGCACCCGCGGGGCTGATAGATTCCCGGCGTGACGCCCGTCTTGGTGTTCGAGGTCGTGGCCGTGGTGCTCGCGGCGCTCTCCGCGATGATCGCCGCCGCGAAGAAGGATCTCGATTTCGTGGGCACCTACGCCCTCGCCGTGATCGTCGCCTTCGGCGGCGGCACCATCCGCGACTTGCTCCTCATGCGCCGTCCCTTCTTCTGGGCGGAGCGGTGGGAGTACCTCGTGGTGATCTTCGTGCTGTGCATCCCGTTCGTGTACAGCCGCGGCGTGCACCGGTTCGCGCAACGCGTCGTGGCGCGCGGTGAGTTCGTGGACGCGCTCGGCCTCGGCTTCTACACCGTCGTGGGGTGCATCCTCGCGCTCGAGGCGAAGCAGCCGGCCGTCGTCGCCATCCTGCTCGGCGTCATCACGAGCACCGGGGGCGGGATCATGGGCGACGTCCTCATGAACGAGATCCCCGGGTATTTCCGCCACGGGCCGCTGTACACGTCGTCCGCGTTCATCGGCGCCGTGGTGTTCGTTGGACTCGACCCGCTCGGCCACCGGGTGGCCGTACCGGCGGCCGTCACGTCCGCCGTGGCGCTCCGGCTTATCTCGGTGTGGCTCGGCGCCACGCTGCCACGACCGCACTGGCTGCGGACGGACGCCCACGCCATCCCGGGGCCGCCGCCCGGCGGCGCACGGCTGCCCGATTGAGATGCACGTCGGCCGGCATGGGGAGCTGGCCAGGGCTGCCGGTGCTTCCGCGTTCGGGCCCGGCCGCCCCATGGGCGGCCTGCAGCGAACGGCGGGGCGAGTCTTGGCTGCCCAAGCGTTCGTCGCCAGCGAGGCGTAATTCTCCGGTGAAGGAACCATCGATCCGGGTGCCGCGCTGTTGGACCGGCGTGAGCGCCCCCAACCGTCGTTTTCTCCCTATGCGTCTCGAGCGCCCGTCGCGCCAGGCCGTCGCCGCGCTGGCGGCGGCCCTGCTTGGCGCCTGCACAGGATCATCGGCCGACAAGCCCTCGACTCCCGCCTGGATGGCCGACCGGGCGCGCCAGGAAGCCGCGATGGCCAAGGCGTCGCCGGTATTCACGGGGTTCGGCTTTGCGGACCGCCGCGCCGAAAGCGGCATCACGTTCCAGAACCGCGTGGTGGACGACGCCGGCCGCTTCTACAAGGCCGTGCACTACGACCACGGCATGGGCGTGTGCGCCGCCGACGTGGACGGCGACGGGCTGCTCGACCTCTACTTCGTCACGCAGCTCGGCACCAACCAGCTCTGGCGCAACCTCGGCGGCGGGAAGTTCGCCGACATCACGAAATCGGCTGGCCTCGAGGTGCCGGACGCGATCGCCGTGGGGTGCGCGTTCGCCGACGTGGACAACGACGGCAAGCCGGACCTGTTCGTGACCACCGTGCGCCACGGCAACCACCTGTTCCGGAACGACGGCGGCGGCCATTTCACCGACGTCACCGCGGCCGCGGGCGTGGGGTACGTGGGCCACTCGTCCGGCGCGATGTTCCTGGACTACGACGGCGACGGGCTGCTCGACCTGTTCGTGGCCAACGTCGGGCGCTACACCACCGACCGGCAGGGTGCCGGAGGCTACTACGTGGGCCTCGCCGACGCATTCCAGGGCCACCTGCACCACGACCGCGGCGAGCGCAGCATCCTCTACCGGAACCTTGGCGGCTTCCGCTTCCGCGACGTGACGAAGGAGGTGGGGCTGGAGGACGAGAGCTGGAGCGGCGATGCCGCGATGATGGACGCGAACGGCGACGGCCGGCCGGACATCTACCTCGCCAACATGCAGGGGCCCGACCACCTCTGGCTGAACGAGGGCGGCCGGCGATTCCGCGACGCCACGGCGACGTGGTTCGCCAGGACGCCGTGGGGCGCGATGGGCCTGACGGTGGCCGACTTCGACGGCGACGGCGGACAGGACCTGTACGTCACGGACATGCACTCGGACATGTTCTTCGACGTGCCGCCGGAGGACTGGCTGATGGAACGGCAGAAGTCGAACCCGTCGCAGATTCCGGACGCGTTCGTGCCCGAGGGCAAGGACAAGTTCGTGTTCGGCAATGCCCTGTTCGTGGGCGGCGGTGAACGCGGCGGGAAGCCGGTGCCGTTCGAGGAGGCGTCGGACCGGATGGGGGCCGAGACGTACTGGCCGTGGGGGCCGAGCGCGGCCGACCTCAACGCCGACGGCTGGACCGACCTGTTCGTGATCAACGGGATGAACTTCCCGTTTCGCTACCAGGCAAACAGCGTCCTGTTGAATGACGCGGGCAAGAAGTTCCTGCCTAGCGAATTCACGCTTGGCGTAGAGCCGCGTGCGGGCGGGGCGACGGAGCAGGTGTGGTACAAGGCCGACTGCAGTCCTGGCAGCCAGGAGCTTCCGGGCCCGGGGTGCAAGCTGTGCCTCAACCCGAAGGCGGGCATCCCGGGTTGCCACCGGGAGCCGGATGGGTCGTACACAGTGATGGGTGCGCTCGGCAGCCGCTCGGCCGTGATCGCCGACCTCGACAACGACGGCGACCTGGACATCGTCACGAACGACTTCAACGGCGTTCCGCAGGTGCTTATCAGCAACCTGGGCGAGCGGCGGCCGATCCACTGGTTGAAGGTGCGGCTCGAGGGGCGCAGGTCGAATCGCGAGGGCCTCGGCGCCGTGGTGACGGTCGTTGCCGGCGACGGCTCACGGCAAGTGCGGCAGGTGGACGGCAAGTCCGGTTACCTGTCGCAGAGCGACATGCCGCTCTACTTCGGCCTGGGCGCGAACGACAAGGTGACGTCGGTGGAGGTGCGGTGGCCGTCGGGCATCGCGCAGCGCGTGGCGGGGACGGTCGCGCCGAACACTACGCTGACGGTGACCGAAAGCGGGGGCCGCTGAGCGGCTACCGCGGCGTCCAGTTCGGCGTCGCGCGGAAGAGGCCGCCGTTCACGATCACCTCGCGCGCGAGCACGATCCCGAACACGAGCGAAAGCATGCCGGCGGCGAGGCGGATGCCGCGCTGGAACCGCACGACGTGGCGCGCGGCGTATACCGCCGGTGCCGCGAGCAACCACGTGACGACCACCATCCCGCCGACGGTTCCGGCGCAGAACACCACGAGGTAGGCGAGGGCCCACGCCGTTTCCGGGATGGCGGCGAGCACCAGGAGCGCGACCGCGGCCGACCCGGCCAGGCCGTGGATGATGCCGACCGCGAGCGGGCGCCACGCGGCGCCCCGGGGCAGATCCTCGCCCGGCGTCGAGCGGGTGCGTTCGTCGCGCAGGTTGGTGAAGCCGAGCAGGATGAGCATCAGCGCAACAACGAACTCGAGCCCGAGCCCCACCCGCGGCGGCATGGCGAGGCGGAGCACGACCAGCGCGCCGCCAATGGCGATGACGGTCACGGAGTGGCCGAGCCCCCAGAGCGCGCCGATGCGGGCCGCGCGCCCGAAGCTGCGCTCACGCGAGACGATGGTGGTGACGGCGACGACGTGGTCGGCGTCGGTGGCGTGCTTGAGCCCGAGGAGGAAGCCGAGCAGCGCCGCGGAGAGCGCGCTCACGGACGGTGGTGTGCGGGCGGGGCGGTGGAGGCGCCATCGGCCGGCGCCGGGGCGTCGCCGTCGGCGCACGATTCTGCGGCGGGCGGGACGCCGGAGGGGATTGGCGCGTTCGTGAGGTGCCACGTGCCGTCGGACTCGCGCTCGGCCACTCCGCCGAGCGTGCGGCACGCGGCAGGGAGCCCGCGGACGACCGCGAAGAAGTCGTAGAGCGCCGAGCTCGACCAACGCATGGCGTGGCGCGGCTCGAAGATCTTCCGGAGCCCGCCGTCGGCGCGCAGGCCCTTCGTCGCATCCACCACCTCCACGTCCTCGGCCGCGAGCGCCCGCGCGGCGGCGGCGCGGCCCACGCGGGGACCGTGGTTCACGATCTGCGAGATGCCGAGGATCCAGTCGCGGCCCGACGCGTACACCACGCGGCGGTTGGCGATGGGCTCGAGGGCCACGGCGAGCGTGTCGCGGAACCGCGCGGCCGCGATGTCGGGCGCAAACAGCACCAGGGCGCCGAGCGGGCCGGCCTCGAGGGCCTCCCGCAGGTCCGACGGCTCCACGAGAGACTCGCTGACGAGTTGCGCGCCGAGGCTGTGCCCGACGACCGTGAGCGCGGCCGGGCGCACGGCGGCGCGCACTTCGTCGAGGGCCACGCGGAACGCGTCGTTGCTGGCGGCGGCGCTTGCCGAGTCCTGGCGGTAGGCGCGGGTGAGGATGGCGCTCGGCACGGGCCACGTGGCCATCGCCGTGTGGGCGGGCCACGCGAAGACGATCATGGGGCCGCGAAAGCTCCCGCGGTGGGCGATTTCGGCACCCTGCGTGAGCGCACGGCCGAACGACACAGCGAAGCCGTGCACGTACACGACGGTGCCCTCGCCGCGGCCCGCGGCGGCCGAGTCGGCGGCGCGGATGCGTGCGAGGAAATCGGCGGCGGCGAGCCGTGCCGAGTCCACGCGCACGGCGTCGAATCGCTCGAGGTACCGTGAGCCCGGCGGGGTGCCGGCGGGCTCGCGGAAGCGCGTGACGAAAAACCCGTATTCCAGGGAGTCGGCGAGGACGCGCACCGAGCGCCCGTCGTGGCGCCCGCGCGCGGAGACGTACCACGTCGTGTCGAACGAGGTGCGCGTGGCGGGGTCCACCGCGCGGGCGATGTCCGTGCGCGACGCGCCCGGCGCGCCGGTGGACGCGCAGGCTGCGGTCACAAGGACAAGGAAGGGAAGTCGCATTTGCTCTCTGTCTACTGTCTACTGTCTACTGTCTACTCTCAACTCACCTTCCTCGTCTTGCGCCTGAGGAAGTCCATCAGGATGAACTGGCCGAGCGTCATCGTGTTCGTGAAGTACGCGCGGCCGCGCGTGATCGACGAGACCATCTTCACGAACTCGACGAGGGCGCGGTCGCGGGCGAGCATGAACGTGTTGACGACGATGCCGGCGCGCCGGCACTCGGTGACCTCGCGCAGCGTCTCCTGCAGGACGAAGGCATCGAGGCCCATCGCGTTCTTGTAGATGCGGCCGTCGTTCATCGTGAGCGCGCTGGGCTTGCCGTCGGTGATCATGACGATCTGCCGCATGTCCTTCTTCTGCGCGAGGAGGAGGCGGCGGGCGAGCTTGAGGCCCTGCGCGGTGTTGGTGTGGTACGGGCCCACCTGGGCGTTCGCGAGCGCGGCGAGGGGGATCTCCTCGGCCGAGTCGTGGAAGAGCACGACCTTGAGCGAGTCGCCGGAAAACTGCGTGCGGATGAGGTGCGTGAGCGCGAGGGCGACCTTCTTGGCGGGCGTGAACCGGTCCTCGCCGTAGAGGATCATCGAGTGCGAGCAGTCCAGCATCAGCACCGTCGCGCAGCTCGACCGGTACTCGGCCTGGCGCACCATCAGGTCCGGGTAGTCGAGGTCGAGGGGCACGTCGAGGGACCCCGTGCGCGTCATCGCGTTCTTCAGCGTCTCGTTCACGTCGAGGTTGAGGACGTCGCCGAACTCGTACGGCCGGCTCCACGCGTCGGATTCGATGCCGGTGGAGAGGTGCGGCGTATCGTGCGAGCCGAAGCTCGACTTGCCGATGGACGAGAGGATGCCGCGGAGCGCCTTGTAGCCGAGGAAGTCGATGCCGCGGTCGGTGAGGGAGAACTGGACGTCGCGCGCGGCGGCCTGCCCGAGGCTGCCGGGGCCGCTCACCGGCTGGTGGCCGGCGGGCATTTCCGGCGGCGCGTCGAGCTTGAGGTAGCCCTCGGCGATGAGGCGCTGGACGATGGAGTCGAGGAGGTCGGAGAGCTTCTGCTCCGAGACGTCGTCGCCCTCGCCCCGGAGGGCGTCGAGCATCTCGGGCGTGAACTGGCCGCTCTTGAGGAGAGCGTCGAGGATGGCCTGCTTCAGGGCGTCGAGCGACCGGTCGGCCTCGTCGCCCGTCTCGCCCCAATAGGGGTGGTACTGCGGCCCGCCGGCGAACCCGGATTGCAGGAGGAAGTCCGCGAGGTTGTCGAGCAGGGACTGGAGGTCCACCGCATCGCCCATCTCGGGGCTGAACTTGGTGTAGGTGTGCTGACGCATGGGGAGTCAGTGAATCTACCCCGCCGGCGGTGAAACGATGATGAACGCCACGGTTCGGCCGCGGCACGGGCGTGCCGGGGCGGCGATGTTCGCCGCAGACCACGCAGAACGCGCAGACGAGGCGCCCGTGTTCTGCGGCCGACTTCGGCGGGCTGTTATTTTCCGCGGTACCTGTGACGACCGCCGCCCGCTCCGTCAATCCATTTCGCACGCTCGTCGTCCACAGGAACTTCCGGCTGTTCTGGTTCGGCCAGACCACGTCGCTCGTGGGGACGTGGATGCAGCAGGTGTCCACGGCCTGGCTCGCCCTGGTGCTCTCCAACGACGCCTTCCTCGTGGGGCTCGTGGCTGCCGCCGGCACCATCCCGATGCTGCTCATCTCGCTCCCGGCCGGCGTGTTCGCCGACCGCCGCCGCAAGCTGCAGCTCGTGCGCGCCGTCCAGGCGCTGATGCTCGTGCAGGCCACCGCGCTGTGGTGGTTCACGTGGACCAACCACATCACGATCTGGGGCCTCATCATCCTCGTCCTCGTGTCGGGGATCCTCGAGGCCACGGAGATCCCGGCGCGGCAGTCGCTGATCATCCGGCTCGTCAACCGGGACGACCTGCAGGGTGCCATCGCGCTGAACTCCGGCGGGTTCAACCTCGCGCGCATCATCGGGCCCAGTCTCGCCGGCGTGGTGATTGCGCAGCTCGGCATCGCCTGGTGCTTCGGCATCAACGCGGTGAGCTACCTCGCCGTGATCATCGCGCTGTCGCTCATCCGCCTGCCCGCGGGCCTCGACGAGCCCGGGCTCACGGGACGGTCCACCTGGGAGGGCATGCGCGAGGCGGTGGCGTACGTGCGCCACGACCGCACCACGTGGGTGCTGTTCCGCGTCGTCGCGCTGTTCTCCTTCCTCGGCATCCCGGTGCTCTCGATGATGCCGGTGGTGGCGCGCGAGCACCTCGGCCTCGGCGCGCAGGGCTACGGCGTCCTGATGATGAGCTTCGGCCTCGGCGCACTGACCGCGGCGCTGGTCGTGGCGTCGCAGGCGAGCGGCGTGCAGCGCGGGCGGATCCTCACGGTGACGTCGGTGACGCTCGGCCTCGCCGTGGCGGGCTTCGGTGCGTCGCCCTCGCCCGGCCTCTCGGCCGCGCTGCTGTACGTGGCCGGGATGTGCATGATGGGGAACAACGCCCTGATCAACGGGCTCATCCAGTCGCGCATGCCCGATGAGATGCGGGCACGGGTGATGGCGCTCTACGTGACCGTGTACATCGGGATGCACCCCGTGGGGTCGGCCGTGGCGGGCTGGTTCGCGCGGCAGGTGGGCGTGTCGCTGACGGTGACGACGATGGGCGCGCTGCTGTTCGTCGCGGCGGCGTGGGCGTTCCGACGCTACCCGGAGCTTCGGCGAGCGTAGGCGTTAAGTCGCGCTTAACGACCTTCAGCAAGGTGCCGGGTTGCGGTAGGATATGGTCCGAATGTCGGCCCCCCCCCGCCCGTGACGCACCCCCCGCGCTCGATCCCCGTCACCGTGGTGATCCCCACGCGCGACGAGGCCGACCGGTTGCCCCGATGTCTTGCCGCCCTCGACTGGGCGGCGGAAGTGATCGTTGCGGACGCCGGGTCGCGCGACGGCTCCACGCACGTTGCGCGTGCGGCGGGCGCCATCGTGCTCGACTGCCGCGGCCTCACGATCGGGGCCCAGCGCAACCGGGCGATCGCGCGCGCGTCGCAGCCGTGGATCCTGGCCGTGGATGCGGACGAGGTCGCCTCCCCGCACCTCGCCGACGCGATCGCCGCGGTGATTGCCGAACCGGCGTTCGACGCCTACCGCGTGGCGTTCCGCAACCGGTACCTGGGCCGCGAAGTCACGCGGGGCAGCTGGGCGCTCGAACACCGCGTCCGCCTGTTCCGCGCCACCCTCCGGTACTCCGAGCGATCCGTGCACGAGGGAGTGGCGCACGACGGGCCCACGGGCAACGTCGTGGGCGGCTTCCTGCACCACGACTCGTACCGGGACCTCGGGCATCAACTCGCCAAGGTGCTACGGTATGCGGATTGGGGCGCGCAGGACCTGCGCCGTCGCGGCCGTCGGGCCGGCCTGGTGACCGACCTCGTCGTGCGTCCCGGGTGGCGATTCGTGCGGCGCTACGTGATTGAAGGCTGGTGGCGCGAGGGGCGGCGCGGGCTCGTGTTCAGCGCGGTGGACGCGTGGTCGGGCTTCGCGAAGTACGCCAGCCTCTGGTACCTCGAGGAGGCCGACGCACTCCGCACGGCGGCGGCCGTGCGGCTCAGTGAGGCGCCGGAAGTTGCCGTCGCAATCGAGGAACTGCCGGCCGCCGCTTCGTAGCCATGCTGCGCGTCCCGATGCTGTGCTACCACCGGATCGAGTCCCCTCCGGCGTCGCACGCGAAAGACGGATCGTTCGTCGCGCCGGAACTGTTCGAGCGCCACGTCCTGGCGCTTGCGCGGCTCGGATTCCAGGGCGTGACGGTGTCGGACGTGGCCCGGTGGCAGCGCGGGAATGGCGGCCTGCCCGCGCGCCCGGTCGTGTTCACGTTCGACGACGGCTACGACAGCGTGCTCGCCAACGCCGTGCCTATCCTCCGCCGCGTCGGCTGGTCTGGCACCGCGTTCATCGTGTCGCGGCAGGTTGGCGGCACCAACGCGTGGGATCCAGGCGCGCCGCCCGCCCGGATGCTCGACGAGGCGGGCCTGCGCGCGCTGGTTGCCGAGGGATTCGAGGTGGGCTCGCACACGCGGCATCACCGACGGGTGACGACGCTCGGCGAGGCGGAGGTGGAACCGGAACTTGCCGGGTCCCGTCGCGATCTCGAGGACGTCGTCGGCTGCCGCGTAGGATCGTTCGCCTTCCCGTATGGCACGCACAACATGGAGGCGCTCTGTCGGGTCTCCGCGACGGGTTACGAGGCGGCCGTGACGCTCAAGCGGTGGGCAAACGGCCGCGCTACCAACCCGTTGCGGCTGGGTAGGGCGAGCATCGGAGGACGGCTGGCCCCCGCCATGCTCATCGCCAAGGTCGCCAAGATGTACCTGACGCCGGCCCGGGCCGGACCACTCGGCCGGCGGCGCGCGCCGCCGGGCGGCCTTCCTCAGCCGCGCACCAGCAAGGTCACGCCGGCCAGCGTGGCCCCTGCCACGGCCAGCCAGAGCGCCAGGCCGTGCGCGAACGGCCGGACGCCCACGGCGCGCAGCTGTGCTCGCGTGAGGTTGGCGCCGATCAGGTACAGCGTGAGCACGAGCGCCACGCGCGCGGCCCGGCTGATGCCATCGAACCAGGGGAGGTCCGCCTGCGGCAACAGCGACCGGGCGACTGCAGCGAGCACGAAGAGCCCGATGAACCACGGGATCGGGGCCACGCGCGTGGGCCGGACAGGACCGGTTCCCGGAGCGGTGCCCGCCACGTCGGCCGCCGCTGCGACCGCCGGGTCGGTGGCGCCGTCGGCCGACCAGATTGCCGTTCCGGCCGCACGCCGGCGCCGATGCAGTGCGGCCGGTAGCGCCACCGTGAGCGGCAGGATCCACAGGGCGCGGGCGAGCTTCAGGACGGTTGCGTCGCGGAGGGCCTCGGCGCCGTAACTGGCGGCTGCTCCCACCACGGAGCTGGTGTCGTGGATGGCGAGCGCGGCCCACACGCCGAACTGGTGCTGGCTGAGCCCCACGAGGTGCGCGATGGGCGGAAACGCGTAGAGCGCGACCGCATTGAGCACGAACACGGTGGCGAGCGAGACGCCCATCGCATCGGCGCCGGCGCCGATGGCGGGGCCCACGGCGGCGATCGCGCTGCCGCCGCAGATGCCCGTTCCGGTGGTCACCAGGAGGGCGACCTGCCGGTCGACGCCCAGCCAGCGGGCGAGGACGACGCCGGCGGCGAACACGGCGGCAATGGTCAGCGCGGTGACGGCCACGCCGGTGGTGCCGGCGCGCACGAGGGCGTCGAGCGGAATGCCGAACCCGAGTCCCACGACGGCCCCTTGCAGCAGCCGGCCGGAGATGCGGGAGGTGACCCGGCGCCACGGGTTTCCCACGCCGAGCGCCACGGCAATGCCCAGGCCGAGGGCGAGGGCGGGCGTGGCGAAGGGCGTCAGCGAGAACGCGGCGCCGAGGGCGAGCAGCACTCCCGCGAGCACGCGCTACGCGGTCAGGTCGTCGGGGCCGCCCTCGGCGCTGCGCCGCCGGCGCCCGCCCTCCTGCTGCGCGCGGGTGTACCGGCCGAGCTCGTTGCGGGAAATCTTGCGCCGGGCGACGAGTGCCTCGAGCACGAGCTCGCACGCGAACGCCACCTGCGCGTCGTCGCCCTGCGGGGCGAGGTCGTGCTCCACCACGAGGGCGGCGAGCCCGGGCACCGTCTCGAACGCCTTCCGCATCACCGGCGCGCTGGCCTCGTCGGTCATCTGCAGCGCCGCGCCCTCGTCGAACCACATGACGATCTCATCGGTGTCGGCGTGCGGCGCGTGCGCGCGCAGCGTGGCGTCGGCCGCGCGGCGGATCAGCTCGCGGGCGATGTTGGCACCGCCCACGAGCTCGCCCTCGTACTCGAGCTCGAGCTTGCCCGTGATGGCGGGGAGGGCGGCGTAGACGTCGCCAAGGCGCGGCACCACGTCGCGCTCGTTGAGCGCGACGGCGCGGCGCTCGGCGTTGGAGACCACGTTCTCCATCACCGTGATCGGCATCCGCTGCGACACGCCCGAGCGGCGGTCCACGCGCTTGTCGGTGCGCGCCTCGAACGCGACGCGCTCGACCACCTCCTCGAGCAGCGGCGAGACGCGCGGGACGCGGCCCTCGCGTGCCGTCCACGCCTCGGTGCGCGTGATCTCCATCCCCAGCTCGACTTCCTCCGGGTAGTGGGTCACGACCTCGCTGCCGATGCGGTCCTTGAGCGGCGTGATGATCTTGCCGCGCGCGGTGTAGTCCTCGGGGTTCGCGGTGAAGCAGAGCAGCACGTCGAGCGGCAGGCGCACCGGATAGCCTTTGATCTGGACGTCGCCTTCCTGCATGATGTTGAACAGGCCCACCTGCACCTTGCCGGCGAGGTCGGGCAGTTCGTTGAGCGCGAAGATGCCGCGGTTGGCGCGCGGGAGCATGCCGTAGTGCATCGTGAGCTCGTCGGAGAGCACGTGGCCGCCGCGCGCCGCCCTGATGGGGTCGAGGTCGCCGATGATGTCGGCCACGGTCACGTCGGGCGTGGCGAGCTTCTCCACGTAGCGCTGATCGCGCCCCACCCATGCAATGGGCGTGTCGTCGCCGGCCTCGGCGATGCGCTCGCGCGCGAACTTGGAGATCGGCGCGAACGGGGAGTCGTTCACCTCGCTGCCGGCGACGATCGGGATCTCGGCGTCGAGGAGCGACGTGAGCGACCGGAGGATGCGTGACTTCGCCTGCCCGCGGAGGCCGAGCAGGATGAAGTTGTGTCGCGAGAGCAGCGCGTTGACGATCTGGGGAACGACGGTGTCGTCGTAGCCCACGATGCCGGGGAACACGGCGCCGCCTTCCTTCAGGCGAGCGAGGAGGTTGGCCCGGATCTCGTCCTTGACGGAACGGGTGGCGGCGACCTTGCTGCGCTTCAGGTCGCCGAGGGTCTGCGGCTGGCGTGGCATCCGGGCTCTCGTAGCGTGGCCCTGCAATCTAACGGCTGGTCGGAATGGCCACGGATTGCCGCTCGCGTTTGGCCGCTCCGTCCAGGTTGCGGCGCGCGGTCAGCGGGGGCTGAGCGTGCCCCCGCCGGAGAGCGGCCAGGAGCGCCCGGCCAGCGCCGCATTCGCGGGGGCCGTGGCGTCGTAGGTGACCGAGTAGCCGCTCCCGACGATGTTGGACACGAAGCCGCTCGCGACGTTCGCGCCGGCGAGCGTGGTGACGGCGGAGTTGCCGGTCACGGTCCACACGCTCGTGGGGTCGAGCGAAACGCCGATGCCGCTCGCGCCCCCAATCCACTGGGTGCGCACGAGCGAGACAACGGACCCCGGCGTCGAGGCGATGGCCGAGCCCGTGATGACCTGGTCCGTGAGGGTCAAGGTGGCCGCGGCGCCGGCGGTGACACGGAGGAGCACACCCGTGCCGGTGGTGACCGTCGCGCCTCCGGAGATGGCGATGGTGACCGGCTGGGGCACCGCGGACGGCGCGCCGACGACGATGGCGTCGCTCGAGTCCGCCGTATGGATGCCGCCGCTGACGCTCACGTCGCCGCCGTCACTGGCGCCGAACAACGGCGACGCGCCGCCGTGCGTGTTCGTCAGGCCGCCGGTGAGCGCCACCCGCGAGCCGCTTCCCGAGGCGTAGGCGGCTGCGGCGCCGGAGGCCGACGAGGAGATCGTCCCTGCGGTGACGTAGAGCCGGGATCCCGAGGCAGCGCGGACGGCGGCGTTCGTCCCGACGTCGCGGCTGGCCACGAGGCTGGACGTGTTTCCATTCTTCACGACGGCGGGATTGAAGGCCAGGAATACAGCCCCATTGAGGAAGAGCATCGCCGATTCATTCGTGGAATCGGACCTGTACGCGCGCCCAGAGCTGGTGCCGGCCCCGCCAATCTGCCGCAGCGCCGTCGACGACACGGCCGTCACGACGGTGATGGTCGCCACGTTGCTGGTGTCGACGCCGGCGCTGTTCGTGCCGGTCGCGAAATACCTTCCGGAATCCGTGGGCGCCACGGTCGCGATCTTCAGCGTGTCTCCCGTGGCGCCGCTGATGGCCGCGCCGTTGTGGTACCACTGCACGGCGAGGGGCGTCGAGCCGGACGGGATCGCGACGAGCCGCGCGGAGGTGCCGAGCGTTGCGATGAGCGAGGTCGGCTGCGTCGTGAACGACGGTGCGATCGTGGTGATGGGCTGGGTCGGCACGACGGCGCCGTCGCCCTTCGCGCATGCGGCGGCAAGGGCGGCGAAGGGCAGGAGCAGGGCGGCGGGCGCGCGACGGGCGGCTCTCATGACGCGTCAATCTACCGTGATGTACGCGGCCGTCCACGCCGCCGGCGCGCTAACCTCGGATTAACGGGCCCGCGCGCCGGTGCCGGGCTCCGGCCGTAGGACACCGGTGCTCACGGCTGCCTGGACGCCTGTCGCCACTTCGGCGCGGCATGCACGTTTCAGGACGCTTCCATATCACCACAGGACGGTTCCATGCGCAGGATTGCCTTCCCCGTCGCCCTGGCCGCAGCCCTGGCGGCTCCCCTGGCCGCGCAGCAGCAGGCCGGCCCGGTCATCATGAAGGGCGGCAGCCACGCCCCGGTGCCGAATCCCACGTTCACGGTGCCCGTCGACGCCACCTACAAGGTGGAATGGGACATCAACGTCGGATCGGCCAAGCCCGACGAGGTGAACGACCGCTACAATGTGCCGGCGCGGTTCCTCAACCAGGCGGCAGCCATTGGCGTGCCGCGCGCGAACGTCGCCGTGGCGATCGTGGTCCACGGCACGGCCGGCGAGGAGATGCTGAACAACGAGGAGTACCGTGCGCGGAAGGGTGTGGACAACCCGAACATCCCGCTGCTCGAGGAAATGGCGAAGGCCGGCGTGCGGATCATCCTCTGCGGGCAGACCGTGGCGTCGCGGAAGATGCCGCGCGACCGCATCCTCCCCTTCGTGCAGGTGGCGCCGTCGGCCGCGTGGGCGCACGCCGTGCTGCAGCGGCAGGGGTACACGGTCAACCCGTTCTGATGGCCGGAGCGGGGCCGGACCGCGTGCGGGGCTACCCGAGCTCGGCCAGCAATTCGATGAGCGCGTTCGCCGACGCGGGACGTTCGCCCGGCGCCTTCGCCAGGAGCCTCATGACGAGGGATGAGACGGCTGGCGGCACGTCATCCACCAACGCCGACGGGGTGGCGGCCTCGGACGTCAGGACCTTGCCGATGAGGGCGACGGCGGACGGCGCGCCAAACGGCGGGCGGCCTGTGAGGCACTCGTAGATCACCACGCCGAGCGCGTACAGGTCGGTGCGCGCGTCGATTTCCTCCCCGACGAGCTGCTCCGGCGCCATGTACGCCGGCGTGCCGAGAATGATGCCGGCCTGCGTGCGGGTCGACGTGGCCTCGGCGAGTCGGGCGATGCCGAAGTCGAGGACCTTGAGCGTGCCCGTGCCGTCGATCAGGGCGTTTTCCGGCTTCACGTCGCGGTGGATCACGCCGGCCGCGTGCGCGACCGACAGCGCCTCCGCGAACTGCCGCGCGAGTGCGAGCGTGCTGGCGACGCCAAGGCGCCCGCGCGTCGTGATGAGTTCACGGACGTCGATTCCACGCACGTATTCCATGGTGACGAACACCAGACCGTCGGCCTCGCCGAGGTCGTGCGTGCGGACGACGTTGTGGTGAGAGATGCGCCGGGCCAGGCGAATCTCGGACTTGAAGCGCTCGGCCGCCACCGCGTCGGCGAGCAGCTCCCGGCGAATCGCCTTGAGTGCCACGTCCTCACCGAGTTCGCGGTCGCGTGCGAGGTACACGACGCCCATCCCGCCCCGCCCGAGCTGCGCCAGGAGTTCGTAGCGGCCGGCGAGCACCGCGCCGACGTGGAGTCCGTCGTTCCCGTCTGCGCTCGTGGGCGGGCGGGAAGCAGCGAACTCGCTGGTGGCGAGCGAGACGTCGGCCCGGAGTTCGATGAGTTGGTCGCGCAGTCGCGCCTCGCGGGCGCGGACCCCGGCGGCCATCGCGTCGAACACGCGCGCCAGGCGCCCCAGTTCGTCGTCCCGGGACGCGATGGCGGACAGCGTGCCGCCCGCGTACGTGCCGTGTTCCACCGCTCCTGCCGCCTCGATCACCCGTGCCACCTGCCGCAGGTAGTCCGCCTCCCGGTCGCGCCACCGCTTCTTGTCGAGCGACGCGCCGATGCGGGCGCGGAGCAGCACCGGGTCGAAGGGCTTGGCGAGGTAGTCCTCGGCACCGTGCTCGATGCAGCGCACCACGCTCGACAGGTCGTCGAGGGCCGAAATCATGATCACCGGGATGTCGCGGGTGGCGGGGTCGCCCTTGATGCGTTCGAGGACGGCGAAGCCGTCCATGCCGGGCATGAGGACGTCGAGCAGCACGAGGTCGAAAGCTCCACCGGCGATGCGGCCGAGTGCTACCTCGCCCGACGCGGCCTCCTGGCAGTCATACCCTTCACGTGCGAGCCGTCGCACCAGCACGGCGCGGTTCTCCTCGACGTCGTCCACGATGAGGATGCGACCCTTGCCGGCGGTGTCGCGCGGCGCCTCGGGTGCCGCCCCCGCGGGGACGGGGAAAGGGGCGGCGACAGGGTCGGCGGACGCGGCCGGCGCCGGTGGGGCCGCGCCGCCCGATTGCCGGATGGGCGGGCTGGTCAGGCGGCGCGCGGCCTCGGCGATGCGCTCCACGTCGGTCCGGGCCTGCGGGTCGTTCGTCGAAGCGATGAGGGTTGCGGTGGCCGACAGGATGGCCCGTTGCGGTTTCGCGAGGTCGCCGATCAGGGCGGCTACGTCCGCGTGCGTGGCGTCGCCGGTGGGCGGGAGCGCCGCGTTGATCCGGGCGAGGACATC